>JBJFHC010000154.1:0-13006 GCA_051893275.1 Erysipelotrichaceae bacterium
AGCCAGACAACTTAAAGCCATCGCAATGCGATGATCATTATGGGCATTAACAACAATATCATCTCGATTATTCATTTCTCCCTTATGAATAAGCATGCTGTTTTCATCGGCATCAATCTTAAAGCCAAACTTTGACAGCTCCTCAATCATGCAGTCAACTCTGTCTGATTCCTTGTAGCGCAGACGGGCAATATTATTAATACCCACATCCTTGCCACTTAAACAGCTCAGAACCATCAAAGCCGGGCCCAGATCTGGACAGTCGGCAATATCAAAAAAGATATCACCATCCTTCTTTATTTTCTCACAGAAATCAAAGAAAGCCCTGTCACCCTGAAGAGAATCTCTTTTTAATCCCTTTATATCTACAGGCGCATTAATCTCATTTAAAAGCTTTATGAAAGCTGCAGAAGAATAATCGCCTTCCACCTCATAATCTCGACTGTGATATCTCTGATTTCCTTTAATCTTAAAAACAGAACCATCAAAATAGACATTGACACCAAAATCAGCCATTACTGACATTGTCAGATTAATATAGCTCTTAGATTCAAGTCTGCCCTTAACCGCAAGTTCACTGTCACCTTTTAATAGTGGAAGTACCAGCAGCAGTCCAGTAAAAAACTGAGAAGAAATATCTCCGGCAAGTTCATAACTTCCACTTTTTAAAGGGCCCTTTACATGCAGCTTTTCATTTTCAAGATAAAACTCGCCACCCGACTCTCTGTAAAACTTCTCATATACCGACTGGGGACGGCTCATCAGTTTACCTCTGCCGGTAAAAACCTTTTCATCGCCATCAAGCGTAAATAAAGGAATAAGAAAACGCATGGTTGAACCAGACTCATTACAGTCAATTACCTCATCACTAAAACTCAGTTTCCCACCTTTTACAACCGCCTTAAAACCATCATATTCAATATTCACACCGGCTTTCTTTAAACAGCTGACTGTGGCCTCAATATCCTTAGATGAACCAGTATTAGTTATCACAGAAACACCATCGCTCAAAGCTGCACAGATTAAAGCCCGATGACTTATCGATTTCGATGAAGGCAAAGTAACGCTTCCCTTAACCTTTCCAGGATATATTCTAATCACTTGGTCTTCCTTCCTATTACCTCGGCAATCTTTGAACCCTTTTCAATCAGTGACTTTAACTGTTCAGGATAAAGACATTGTGCACCATCGCTCATGGCGTGTTTTGGATCATTATGCGTTTCAATGATAAGACCATCCGCACCGGCCGCAATTGCTGCCAGTGATACTGATTCCACCAGTCTCCAGTCACCGGTTGCGTGTGATGGGTCAATCACAATTGGCAGGTGTGATCTCTGTTTAATAATAGGCACTACAGCCAGATCCATCATATTACGGGTATATTTCTCGAAACTGCGTACACCTCTCTCACAGAGAATTACATTCTTATTGCCATTAGCCATAATATACTCTGCTGACATCAGCCACTCCTCAATTGTAGCCGACATACCTCTTTTAAGGAGAACCGGCTTGGTAGTACGCTGACCAATCTTCTTCAATAAAGTAAAATTCTGCATATTGCGGGCGCCAATCTGAATAAGATCAACATTTTTTTCAAACTCATCAATCTGGTCAGCATCCATCAGTTCCGATACAATCGGCAGATTAAACTTCTCTCTGGCTTCGCACATATATTCGATACCCTCAGTTCCAAGACCCTGGAAGGCATATGGTGAAGTACGGGGCTTATAGGCGCCACCTCTTAACATATCTGCACCAGCATTCTTGACATATTCAGCCATCATTAAAGTATGTTCACGGGACTCAATAGAACATGGGCCTGCCATTACAGCCACCTTTTCATTGCCGCCAATCTTAATACCTGCCACATCTATGATACTGTCCTCAGGATGAAACTGACGGTTGGCCAGCTTATAAGGGGCTGAAATACGCTGAACATTTTCTACCCATGGCGAAGCCTTCAGATCATTTGGATCCACACAGGCTGTATTTCCCAAGAATCCCAGAACGATAAAATCCTCACCATGTGACTCATCTACTCTTAAACCCTTGCTTCCGGCAAAAGCTTTAATGCGCTCAATCTCCGAAACCGGCGCATCCTTTTTTAACATTACTAACATTTATATTACTCTCCACTTTCTAATAAATAATCTATTGCCTCAATATAGCCATTAAATCCATGGCCCACAATTCTCTTATTCGCTGCCAGCGAAATATAGCTCACCTGACGGAATTCCTCTCTTTTTGATACATCAGAAATATGAACCTCCACCAGTGGCTTAGCCACTGCCTTAGCCGCATCCAGCAGTGCAACTGATGTATGCGTATAGGCTCCCGGATTAATCACAATGCCATCTGCTTCATAATAAGCTCTCTGAATATAGTCAACCAGATCACCCTCGTGATTTGACTGAAAAAATTCAGCCTCCACCTTCTTTTCTGCACAGTGTTTCTTAATCATTTCAACCAGATCGTTATAGGTACTGTTTCCATATACACCTGGTTCTCTTATTCCCAGCATATTCAGATTGGGACCATTAATCACAAATATTTTCATTTATTCTCCTTAAGCATTCATCAGCTGTTCCATTATTATCTATACAGATATCAGCTGCACCAAGATAGATATCTTTTCTTTTTTCATACAGTTTCTTTAAAGAATCAAAGTCCTTCGATAAAGGCCGGCCATTGCCCGTCTGCAGCTTTTCAAGGTCTCTTTGAAGATAGACAAGCTTGCCATTTTGTTTAAGCATATTTACATTTTCTTCTCTTAATACTGCACCACCACCGGTAGCTATAACTTTGCCATTAAATTTGGATAATTCTCCAATAACTTCTGTTTCTTTATCTCTGAAGGCTTTTTCGCCCTCTTCCTCAATAATTTCTCCCGGTTTTCGACCAAATTTTTCTTCAATAAGCCTGTCGGTATCAATATATTCTGAATCAAGTTTTTCAGCTATGGTTGACTTGCCACATCCCGGCATACCAATGAGCACGATATTTTCTTTTTCTCTCAATATCTTTTGATATATACCATCAACAAGTTTTTTATCCAGTTCTATATCTTTAAAATACTCTATCGCCTTAACCGCCTGAGCTACCAGCATATACAGGCCGCCAGCTGTTTTAAGACCCTTTTTTTGTCCCTGCAGAATAAAGTTTGTCCGTAATGGATTAAATATCACGTCGACTATTCCTTCAAGAGAATCAAAGCCTGCAATATCGATACACTGTTCATCATTTGAAGGATACATGCCCTTAGGGGTTGTATTGACTATTATCTGAGTATCTTGAAGTTTTAAAGCCTCATCATAGGTTATGACGCCTTCTTTCTTATTCCTGGATACTGTCTGTATATCTTTTGCGCCCATATCTTTTAAAACATAATAGGCTGTTGAGGATGTACCACCCGAACCCAGTATCAGGCATTTTTTCTCTCTTATATCGATTCCATTAACCCTGATTAGCTCTTTCAGACCATAATAATCCGAATTATAGCCATAAAGTTTCCCATTTCTGTTTACCACTACATTGCAGGTGCCGATTCTCTGTACATTATCATCAATCTCATCCAGATAATCAATTACTGCTCTCTTGTAAGGAATGGTTACATTTATAGCTTTAAAATCCCTGGCCTTCATGAAAATATCAAATTCATTTTCATCAAGCTCTACAAGATCATATTTATAAGCCATTATTGATTCATGGATAACTTTAGAAAATGAGTGGCCAAGCTTTTCACCAATTAAACCATACTCCATTAAAGACACCACCTTTTTCCATATTCACTGATGCACAAATCCAATAGTCCAAAACAAATCAGAGAATCTACTACAATTCTGGCCCTGTGCACAATGCAGGGATCATGCCTTCCATGAATTACCAGCTCACAGTTTTCACCAGCTTCCAGATTCACTGTTCTTTGAACCCGGCTGATAGATGGTGTTGGCTTGATGGCTGTTTTAATTACTACAGGCATACCGTTAGATATTCCACCATTTATACCGCCATTATGATTAGTGAAAGTCTTTACAGAATTGCCATCATAGGCAAATTCATCATTTGCCTCATGACCATAGAGTTTAGTAATATCAAATCCCGAACCAAATTCCACACCCTTAACACCGCCTATCGAGAAAACAAGCGATGCAAGTGTACTTTCAACAGAATCGAAATAAGGTTCACCTATACCACAGGGAAGATTAAGCACAGCTGTTTCAATAATGCCGCCAACTGAATCCTGGCTGTTTCTGGCCTCTTCAATAAGTTTTAACATTCTGTCCTTAGCTTCTTCATTTAAAACCGCAAAATACTGTTCATTAAGATATTCCAGTTCCTCACTCTTAAAGCTTAATTCGTCATCTTCAATATTATGAATAGACTTAATGTGTGAACCAACAATTATTCCCTTAGACTTGAGAATATCACGGATGATAGCACAGACTGCCACTATCGCTGCCGTTAAACGGCCAGAAAAATGACCGCCGCCCCGATAATCATTAAAGCCATCATACTTTACATTCGCACTATAGTCGGCATGGGATGGACGGGGTTTTATTTTAAGCTCACTGTAGTCCTTAGACCTGGTGTCACTGTTTTTAATAATCAGCGTCAGGCAATCTCCAGAAGTATAGCCATTAAATACCCCCGATATAATCGCAAATTCATCCTGTTCGACCCGGGCTGTAGAAATCTTGCCGCCTGGCCTTCTAAGACTCAGAGCTTTCCTGATACTTTCTTCATTTATTTTTATGCCAGCCGGAAGCCCATCAAGCGATGCCCCAATATATGGGCCATGGGATGCTCCAAAGATACTTAATCTAATATTTTTACCTGTACTGTCAGCCATTGATCAGCCTCCTTATATCTTCATAGTCCACTGTCTTTATTACAGCTTCACCAATTTCTTTAAGCTTAATTAAATCAATCTGATTGCCTTTGCCCTTCTTATCGTGACGGATAATATTCATCAGTTCTTCCTCATCATAATCAGCATTTACTGGAAGATTATATTTCACAAGAACTTTTCTTAATCTCTCTTTTATTTCCTGATCATCAATTACCTTAAGCATGCCAAGCCCTACACATTCCCCGTGTAAAAGTTCGCCCTTTTTATAAGTCTCAATACCATGTCCTATGGTATGACCGAAATTCAGAATCTTTCGAATTCCCATTTCCTTCTCGTCTTCCTCAACAACCTTTTTCTTAAAACAGAGTGAGCGATAGATAACTTCCTCAAGCCTGTCCATTACATTTTCATTTTCAAACATTTCAAACAGCTCTTTATCACCGATCAGCCCTGTCTTAATGGCTTCCACAAGGCCATTATGTACATTTCTTTCATCCAGGGTCTTTAAAGTATTAAGATCAATCAGCACACCCTTAGGCTGATAGAAAGCTCCAACAATATTTTTATAGCCCTCATAGTCAATCGCTACCTTCCCGCCGATTGAAGAATCAATAGCCGAAAGAGTAGTTGTGGCAATATTGTAGAAATCAATGCCGCGCATATAGCTGGAAGCCACAAAACCTGCAAGATCGCCCACAACACCGCCACCAACGGCAACAACCGCCGATCTGCGGTCTAAGGAACAGGTAACGGCTTTCTCAATACATTTCTTGTAGGTTTCAATGTTCTTGGAAGCTTCGCCCTGTTTAAAAATAATGACATTGCCATCTTTACATTTAGATCTTACTTTCTCAATATATTCCCTGGGAACACCACTGTCGGAAATTATCAGTACCTTCCGGTCAAGATTAAAATACCTGTCTGCCTCATCGACCAGATTTCTACCGACAATAATGTCATATCCCTTTTCAAGATTCATATGGAGCTTTTTCATGTTTCACCTCTAATCCTCAAAAAAGGCAGTCCCTCAAGACTGCCCTAATATATTCATGCATTAAAACAGTCTACTTATCCATTAGCCTTCTTAAAGTAATAATAATAAGAATAAACTGTTCCTGTTAACATGGCTTAATTGTACACCTTTTTTACTTCGATTCAACAGAATATTTAACTTTATAAGCCTCTAAAAGCTGATTATAGTCCCTGATCTGCTCAGTAGTGAAAGTATTTTTAATCTGATGCATATCATAATCATCCATTTCCTGCTCCAGCATAGAAATAAATACATTGTTACAGTGATCACCGATTCTCTCTAAATCGGTAATCAGATCATTAAACGCAATACCGGCTTCAATTGTACAGTTGCCCTTCTTCAGACGCTCAACATGATTAAGCTTCAGCTTCTCACAGATTTCATCAACTACTGACTCAAAAGGATTGATCGAGTAAGCCAGTTTCAGATCATTATTGATAAAAGCCTCGGCAGTTAAAGTAAGCATATCCTCAACCGCCAGCACCAGACTTGAAAGCTCCTTTTTAGCCTCTTCAGTAAAACCAAGCTTCTTCTGGTCAAGGTCCCTTATAGCCTCGGCAATATTCATGCCATGGTCACCGATTCGCTCAAAATCCTCGATTGTATGCAGATACTTGGAAACCTCCGAGTTCTGCTGCTTATTAAGTTCCTTACGGGTAACCTTAACCATATAGGTACCGAGCTTATCCGCATAGCGGTCAATAATATCCTCTTTCTTTTCAACCTTCTTGAATCCTTTATCTGAATAACCGTCTAATAAAGCACAGGCATTGCAGATATTGTCACGGGTGATTAAGGCCATATTGTTGATAGTAATACGGCACTGCTCAATAGCCAGAGCCGGATGGGCAATAAATCTCTCCTCCAGTCTGTCTTCCTCATAGAGTTCTTCTTCCTCTTCATCATCTTTAATAATCAGACGGCAGATTTTCTCAATAATTCCAATGCATGGTGCCAGCATCAGTACCATGATGACACGATAAACTGTATTAAGCAGGGCAATAGAAACTGTATTCAAAGATAAATTCACAAAAGAGAAATGTACAAATGAATTCACCACATAGAATAAAACACCGATAATCACTGCACCCAGAACATCGACCAGCAGATAGGCAAAGGCCGAACGTTTACCATCACTGGATGCGCCAAGGGCACTTAGAAGCACTGGCAAAGAAGCACCAACCGCAATACCCATCAGCATTGGGAAAGCTACTTCAAAAGTAATGGCACCGGTAGCTGATAATGCCTGCAGAATACCGACAGCTGCCGAAGCAGACTGAATTACCGCTGTAAAAAGCGCACCAACCAGAATACCGATTAATGGATTGGAGAAATTAGTAAGCATATTAATAAACACTTCACTGTTTCTTAAGCCCGATACCGAAGAAGACATTGCCTTCATACCAAACATCAGCACCGCAAAACCCATCATAATATCACCAATCTGTTTCTGCTTAGTATGCTTACAGAACATTCTTAGATAAATGCCGATAATCGCAATGATAGCGGTCAGAGAATCCGTTGACAGCAGTTCCAGTATACCGTTTGAACCCTCAATCGAAGACAGTGAAACAATCCATCCGGTAATCGAAGTACCGATAATGGCACCCATGATAATACCGATAGCCTGCTTAACTTTCATCATCTTTGAGTTTACAAAACCAACTACCATGACCGAAGTAGCGCTTGATGACTGAATTACTGCCGTAACTCCAGCGCCCAGGGCAATACCCTTAACCGGATTGGATGACAGTTTATAAAGAATTACCTCCAGTGAATTACCGGCAACCTTCTTTAAACCATCGCCCATCAGTGTCATACCATAAAGAAATAAAGCTACGCCGCTAAACAGCGCCAGCACATTTGAAATACTCATAAAAACCTCTTCCCATCCCTATTATTTTCTCATATCTTACGGCTTTTTAAATAGCCATTATATACCTCATTCTTCTTTAAACTGTATAAATCACAGACCTTTTTAACCGCTTCCTTGACCTTCATGCCATCTTTAATATCTGCATCAATCTCAGAATATATCTCTTCAATATCTATTTCACGCTCTTCACATTTACAGCCTTCTACGACTATCACCAGCTCACCCCGATACTCATGGTCCTTAAGCTCGCTGATTTTTCCTCTTAAAAACTCCTCATGAAGCTTGGTCAGCTCTCTGGCAACACAGATTTTCCTGTCGCCAAGTACTTCAAACATCAAAGACAGTGTCTTATTGATTCGATGCGGTGCCTCATAGAAAATAATGGTATAGGGAAAGCCCTTAAGACCCTCAAGCTCCATTTTGGCTTTTGACTGCTTAGAACTTAGAAAACCATAGAAAAGATAATGCATCGTATCAAGCCCGGAAGCTACCAGTGCATTAATAGAAGCACTTGGCCCAGACACCACTGTAATCTTTATATCCTCTTCACTCAGCCTGTTAACCAGAGTATAGCCAGGGTCAGATATCAGGGGGTAGCCGGCATCGGAAACAAGCGCGATGTTCTTTCCTTTTTTAAGCTCTTCAATAAGCTTGAGAGACTCATCATCCTCATTGAAATTATGATAAGCCACCATTGGCGTATGAATATCAAAATGCGTAAGCAGTTTTAATGTGTTTCGTGTATCCTCACAGGCTATAATATCCACACTTTTAAGCGTATCAATCACCCTTGGAGATGCCTCACTCAAATTGCCAATGGGCGTAGAGACAATAAAAAGTGTCCCATAAAAACTATTTGACACTTTCCTTTTCTCCTTCTTTCTTATTTAAATTATATTTTGCCTTCTTCTTAAAATCCTTCAGATCAACAGTCAGAGAAGCCTCACTGTTCTCTATACGGCAGGTATGATTAATCACATTCATCGAAACCAGCTTATATTTCTCACCCTCATATTCAACGGTGGAATTAAGCTTTGGCAGATCCTTTCTCAGATCTTTATAGGCCTCATCTTCATATTTCAGACAGCACATCAGGTTGCCACACTGTCCGCTCAGCTTCTGAATATTCAAGGCCAGAAGCTGATTCTTGGCCATATTAATTGAAATACGATCAAAATCCGAAATAAACTTTGCACAGCAAAGCTCTCGGCCACAGCAGCCGATTCCCGAAACCATCTTGGCCTTGTCACGGGTACCAATCTGTCTTAAATCTATGCGACAATGGAATATTGAAGCCAGCACCTTTAAAAGCTCACGGAAATCAACACGGTCATCAGCCAGATAAGTAAAAGTAATCTTGGCACGGTCCAGCGTATATTCACTGGCGATAATATTCATACCCAGATTAAGCTTGTCTGCTTCCCTTTGAGCTATATCCTTGGCCCTTGCAGCATCTTCCTTATTTTCCTCATAATCCTGAAGATCCCTCTTAGTCGCAAGACGCAGCACTTCCTTGATTTCCAGATTAATATCCGGCTTATCAAAAGGTGAACCGGTCACCTTGCCTATTTCCAGACCTCTGGCCGTTTCCACTACCACTCTATCGCCACTCTTAACTTCAAAGTCTGATACTTTAAAGGTATATGTCTTATTTGTAGAATCAAATTTAACCGCTATATACATAAAAACTCCTCTATAATGATATTAAATGTGCCCCGATTTGGTCAAACAGCATCTGCCTGTTTACGTTAGTTTTTGCCTTATCTGAAGCCTCCATAAAAAGCTCCATCAGCCCTGTAAGATCCTTATTTCTTAAAATATTGAGACAGTTATTATATTCATTATCATCACGATTATTAAATGTAATAGAATCCGAAATAATTATCTGCATAATCGAAAGATAATAATCACTCAAAAGCTTAAAATCATCCTTATTTACACAGGTATAAAACTCATTAAAGAACATTGCCGGCAGATAATCCCGATTATCAAGATTCTGTATAGTCTTATAAACATACTCCTTGGCATTCATATAACACTCATCGCTTAAATCCATATCCACATAACTGTGCTTAATACGGCTTAATAGATAGGCATCAGTATTCTCAAAACCATGCTTCTCATATTCACTGATCAGATAGGAAAAATCCCTGGTCTTAAACTCCACCCGACGGCAGCGCGATACAACAGTAGGCAGCAGACCATCAATATTATCACTCAGAAAAATACCATAGGTACTCTTGCTGCCTGGCTCCTCCATAAATTTCAGAATCATATTGAGCACCTTAACTGAAGAATTATTAATATTATCAATAATATAAACCTTCTTGCCGCTTTGCTCAGCTGCTGTCTTGGAAAATTCCATAATCAGCTGTTCAACATCATTAACCTTAATCGAAGCCTTATAGCCATTTATATAAATAACATCCAGATGCTTAAGTTCCCTGATTCGCTTACACTGCTCACATTCCTCACAGGCAAAAGTGCCCTTACCCTCAATTATTGACTGAGCCAAAAGAAAAGCAGCCTCAGTCTTTAGAGGATTAAGCTCACCATAAAACAAATAAGAATGCGCAAGCCTGCCACTTTCAAGATCATGCTTCAGACCTAAGTAGGCAGTAAGCTCCTGCTTCTTCAAAACATCTTTAATCATTCAAAAACTTATAAATAATATCTAAACAATCCTCAAGAACCTCATCAACGTTCCTTGAAGCATCAACGACCTTAAAATCCTGAAAACGTTCTTTAATCAGCTGATAACCCTCGACAACCTTCTTATGAAAGTCACTTGACTCCCCATCAAGACGGTCCTTATTGCCTCTTGAATCAACCCGTGAAAGACCAGTTTTCTCATCAACATCCAGATATAAAACCAGATCTGGCATTGTATCACCTATCGCAAAACGGTTAATATCATAAACCGCATCAATGCCTAAACCTCTGGCATAGCCCTGATACACAAGAGAAGAATAAACAAAACGCTCGCAAAGCACAATCGAGCCCTTCTCTAAAGCCGGAATTACCTTTTCCACAAGATGCTGACGTCTTGAAGCGGCATATAAAAGAGCCTCTGTCTTGGCTTCCATGGCAGTATTTTTAGGATCCAGAATAATGTTTCTTATCTGTTCCGCAATATCAATGCCACCCGGTTCTCTGGTATGCACAACATCATATTTTTCACTCAGTATTTCCTTAAGCCTTAAGGCTATTGTAGTTTTTCCAGAACCATCAGGTCCCTCGATTACTATAAACTTACCCTTTTCCATAAAACTAATTCAGCTTATCATTCTTAGGCCTGAAAGACTTATCAAAAATCTCCAGCAGCTGATTTCTGATCTTTTCATATTCATCATAGCTCAGATCTTCAAGTGGAGAACCACCGGAAAAAATCTTCACCTGAGTATTAAACATTGGCCCGCTTTTCTCCTTAACCTGACGATAAGAATCAAGCTTCTCAAAATAATTAAGATTCATAACTGCGTATTTAGACTGCCCATCTTCATCAATATAGACAACATCCTCATCGCCCAGCATGTCAAGCTGTTTCTTTATTCCTTCTACTTCTTTAATATCAATATTACGCATAAACCTATTATATAACACAAAAAGGCCCGAAGGCCTTTATTCTACTTATTTAACTGATTCTGATAAAACCTTTCAAACGGCTTAAAGAAAACTATACCTAGTATAAATACCGAAATAATTTCTCCAATAAATACCGATAAAGCATTAGCCCCAAACAGCAACAATACATTAGAACCCTCGCTCATAAAATAATAAGTAAGCTCAGCTCCTACAATAACACCATTAAATACTGCCGGCATCAGTAATGAAACTAATGGCAGCCCCTTATATCTAATATCCCTTAACTTATACATTATTATTCCAGCTAAAAGTGTTGCCAGAGTGCCAAAAATAATATCGAGCATAAAATAATCCAGCCCATTCAATACTCCATAAAAATTAGTAATGAAACAGGCAAAAGTCAAAGAATAAATAAACTTCTTATCAAAAATACATAATACCATCAAAAGCTCAGCTACCCTGACCTGAACTGGTCCAAACGCATAAGCTCCTAAAACGATACAGAGTGCGGTATAAATACCGGCTACAAGTGCGTGCATTACAAGTGTTTTTGTCTTCATAAAACCTCCTAAAATAAAAAAACGACCTGCAAAGGACACTACAAAAAAAGATGTGTTCCTTTGGTTTTAATGTTTTACAAGCAGGATATCGGAGTAGAACTGCTTGGTACTTAAAGTACTGTTCTATTCTATACCACTTTTGCGATAAAATGAACTCATGAAATATACTTTAGAAATATGTGCCGGCTCATATTATGATGCCCTTGAAGCCTTTAAAGGACAGGCCGACAGAATAGAACTTAATTCAGCGCTGCATCTTGGAGGTTTAACTCCTTCACTTGCCTCACTTATTCTTACAAAAAAGAATACCGACCTTAAAGTTATCTGCATGGTCAGACCAAGAGGCGGGGGTTTTAGTTACAATGATGAAGACACTTTAACCATGTATGAAGATGCGAAAATACTGCTTCAAAATGGAGCAGACGGTATCGCCTTTGGCTTTTTAAATGAAGATTATACAATTGATATTCCTAAAACTGAACATATGGTCTCCATCATTAAACAATATAATAAAGAAGCAATCTTTCATAGAGCTTTTGACTGCACTGATGATCCATATTCAAGTATTGAAACCCTGATTAAACTAAAAATCGACAGAGTATTAACTTCAGGCCAGAAAAATAAAGCCATGGAAGGCAAAGAACTTATTAAAGACCTGCAGTTTAAATATGGCAATCAGATTGAAATACTGGCCGGTTCTGGCATAAACAGCACAAATGCTTTAGACCTTATAAACTACACAAAAATAAACCAGGTCCATTCATCCTGCAAGGAATGGATCCTCGATCCAACAACCTCAAACACCAGTGTTTCATACAGCTATAACGGCAAAGATGAATATGATGTGGTAAGTTCTATTAAAGTAAAGGAGCTTAAAGATTCATTATGTGGCAGACAATAAAAGAAAATAGAGATATCCGTAATATATTCACCCTGTTCTGTGTCCTTGTATCAGGCTTTATGCAGGCAGCTATCATCAAAATGTTTATGCAGCCAATGAACCTTTTATCAAGCGGTTTCACTGGTCTGGCTATTCTGATTGAAAAAATTACGAGCACTTTCTTTGGCTTTACTTTTTCAACCTCACTGGGCATGCTGATACT
>JBJFHC010000155.1:0-3146 GCA_051893275.1 Erysipelotrichaceae bacterium
CAGTTGAAGATATGGGCCTTAATGTTAAGAAACTAAAGGATGAAAACCGTATTAATATGGTACAGGGTCTAAAGGCCCTGGCTCATGAGGGAAACTGTACAGTAGATGATTACCTGAAGAATATGATGGATGATATCACTGGCTTTAAGAAAGACAAAACACCACTTCCTGATATTCAGGCTAAGCTTCGTGACTATCAGATTGAAGGCTACAGATGGCTGAAGAATCTTTGCAAATATAATGTCGGCGGAATCCTTGCGGATGACATGGGTCTGGGCAAGACTCTGGAAATTATAACACTTATTGTCTCAGACAATACACCAAAACCAAATCTGATTGTCTGTCCTAAATCTCTAATATTTAACTGGAAGAATGAGTTCAACCGTTTTGCCCCTGAGGAAGAAGCGATAGAAATCTATGGAAATAAAAATTCCAGGGATGAAATTATTTCGCACATTGATCCTGACAGGAAGGTAAACTACATCACTTCCTATGATTCGCTCAGGAATGATATAGAGTCATATAAATGCAAAATGAACCTGATGGTTATTGATGAAGCTCAGTACATCAAGAATGTAAATGCACAGAAGACTCAGTCAGTTAAGCAGATTGAGGCAAGTCATAAGCTGGCATTAACCGGCACACCTATTGAAAACAACATCATTGATTTATGGTCGATATTCGACTTTATTATGCCGGGTTATTTTGAACCATTAGAGAAGTTTAAGAATAAGTATAATACTTCGGAGGAATTTGTTGAAATCGTGGCAAAACGTATCGCACCATTTGTCCTAAGACGTACTAAAGCCAATGTTTTAAAAGATCTGCCTGAAAAATTTGAAAGAATCATGTCAGCTGAAATGCCGGCATCCCAGAGAAAAGTATATGACGCCTTCAAGAAACAGGCCAAGGACGCAATGAACGCAAATGGCGGCAAGGCCTTTGATATGCTGCCTTATCTGATGAAATTAAGACAGATCTGTGTTGATCCAGGCCTGCTGTTAGAGAATTATAATGGCGAAGCAGCCAAACTGGATCTCCTGATGGAACTGGTTGATGATTATCTTAAAGAAGGACACAGAATTCTCATCTTCTCACAGTTTGTCAAAGCTCTGGAGGCGGTTGAAAGAAGACTGGATATTCCGTATTATAAAATTACAGGAGATACCGATTCCAAAGTCCGACTCAAAATATGTGAAGACTTTAATAATGGTTCAAAAGAGAATGTCGTGCTGATTTCACTAAAGGCTGGTGGCACTGGCTTAAATCTAACTGGCGCAGATACGGTTATTCACCTTGATCCATGGTGGAACGTTTCGGCGGAAAACCAGGCATCAGACAGAAGCCATAGAATAGGACAGACCCGCAATGTCGAGGTAATCAAACTGATCTGCGAAGATTCAATTGAACAGCGTGTAATTGAACTGCAGAACAAAAAGAAAGACCTTATTGACCGCATGATTTCCAACGATGAATCTTCGGTTGTATCAGCTTCTCTTGAGGATATCAGATTTATTCTGGATTAAGGAGTATTTATGGATGACTATATTTATGTAACAGGGCACAAAAACCCTGACAGTGATTCAATTGTATCCGCTATTGCCTATGCCTTCTATAAAAGAACGCAGGGCATCAAGGCCAAAGCTGTACGTCTGGGTGAACTTAACTCAGAGACAAAATATCTGCTTAAGCGGTTCAACTTTGATGAGCCAGAACTTTTAACAGATGCCAGAAGATGCATAAGGGATATTGAAATAGATGCACCAGATCATGTATATGAAGATGATATAGTCTATGACGTAATACAGAAAACCCGTAGACTGAACAAAATGTCTGTCGGTGTGGTTGATAAAGATAACAGACTGGTGGGCTATGTCACCAAATCTAATCTGCTGAATGTCGGTCTGGGTGATACGGCTGAGGGTATTGAACTATTGAAGCACACTTCAACAAAGAATATTGCCAAGGCTATTAATGGTCAGATTATTTATGATGATGAAGACTTTAAAATCAACGGTAAGGTATCCATTATTACCTATTCTTCAAACGCCACAGCCAATTATGATATAAAAGAAAGAATCGTCATCATCGGTGATGATACAGCTGAACAGCTTAAGTGTATAGAAAAAGGCGCAGGTCTGCTGATTGTTGTCTGGTCTAAAGCCATAGACCAGAAAGTAATTGAACTGGCTAAAGAAAGACACTGCCCGATTGTAATATCGGGACATGGGGCAATGAATACTTCTCGTTATATTTTCTTTGCACCTTCAGTTTCCCTGATAATGACTAAAGACCCTGTCTGTTTCAACCAGAAAACGCTGATTGAAGAAGTATCCAAGAAAATGATGAAAACCAGGTTTCTTTCTTATCCGGTTATTGATGATGAAAGGCACTTGATTGGCTATATTGCCCGTTACCATATTATGGGCTATAAAAATAAACAGCTGATTCTGGTTGATCATAACGAATTCTCACAATCTGTAAAGGCGGTAGAGAAGGCAGAAATACTTGAAGTAGTTGACCATCACCGCATTAATGATTTCAAGACCAATGCACCAGTTTCTTTCAGAAACGAAATAGTTGGTTCAACTGCCACTATAGTGGCAATGATTTTCAGAGAGAACAGGGTACCTTTCACCAAAGAGATGGCGGGACTTCTGCTTGGAGCGATTATATCAGACACACTGAACTTCCAGTCACCGACAACAACCTCCAAAGACCGAGAAACCGCCATGATGCTGGCAGCGATTGCGGATCTTGATATGAGAGAGTTTGCCAGAGATATATTCAATAATCACACCAGTGAAAAGGCCATCGAAAATCTGCTGGTACAGGATATCAAGCTTTATGATTTCTCAGGCTTAAAGACCATGATCTCTCAGATCTTTATCGACCAGTTTGATGAAGATAAACTTAAATATGAAATGAACAGGCTGGTAGAGAAAAAAGGAATTGACCTGCTTACAGTAGCTGCTACCGATATTATGAAAGAAGGTTCATATCTGTATTTTGCGGGTGAATATTCCAATATCTTTAAAGATAAATATAAGGAAGGAGAATTTATTAAACATCTTCTTTCCCGTAAGCAGCAGATTGTGCCTGAAATAGAAAGAGAAATAAATGACACAAATCTCTGATATTCTCTT
>JBJFHC010000156.1:0-3141 GCA_051893275.1 Erysipelotrichaceae bacterium
ATCGGCACTGTTTCTGATTTTTATGGATCAGATACTCAAAATGGTTGGTGCCAGTTCTGAAACCTGGAATTATGCGAAAACTTATCTGACTATCGTGAGCCTATGCGGTCCTTTTGTGCTTATATCTAACTGTTACTCCAACGTGGTAAGGGCAGAAGGGAAATCTAAGGAAGCGATGATGGGACAGTTATTGGGCAATCTTCTGAATGTAGTTCTGGATCCGATCATGATTCTTTATTTTAAGTGGGATATTGCCGGTGCCGCTATTGCGACCGTTATCGGCAATGTGTTTGGCGCACTTTACTATGTTGCTTATTTTTTAAGAGGCAAGTCACACTTAAGCATTTCTATCAGGGATTTTACCGTTAAGGATGGAGTATGTACCAGTGTGCTTTCGATTGGTATACCGGCCTCACTTGGTTCTCTGCTGATGTCTGTTTCCCAGATCGTGGTTAATTCCCTGATGTCGGGTTATGGCGATATGGCAGTAGCCGGTATTGGCGTAGCCATGAAAGTTACTATGATTACCGGTATGATCTGTATAGGTTTTGGTCAGGGCATTCAGCCGCTGTTAGGTTTCTGTATAGGCGCAAAGCTTAAGGACAGATTTAAGAAGGTTATGAAGTTCTCGGTTATATTTGCCTTCTGTATGAGCCTTGTGATGACACTTTTATGCTACATGTTTACGGAAGAGATTGTCGGTGTGTTTTTGAGTGAGGAATTAAGTTTTGGCTATGCCTTTGATTTTTCAAGGATTCTTCTTTCAACATCTTTCCTGTTTGGTGTGTTCTATGTATTTGGCAATGCTCTGCAGGCTATGGGTGCTGCAGTGTCCGCTTTGATTATTAATTTATCAAGGCAGGGACTAATTTATATACCGCTGTTATTTATCCTGAGATATTTTCTGGGTATTAATGGACTGGTTTTTGCCCAGCCATTTGCCGATATTATTTCGACATTCATGGTAATTGTTCTGTATCTCAAAGAGCTTAAAAAGTGTTAAAATGTCATCAGTGAACGCGACCGTTTTACATTAAATGTGCAAATCACTTCGGTGTTTTGTGCATTTTTTCTTTTTTAGGGGGTTATATGGAAAATAAACTTGGAACGATGAATATGAAAAAACTGGTGGTAGAGATGTCTTTGCCGCTGATGGCTTCTTTGCTGATGCAGTCTTTATATAATATTGTGGATTCAATCTTTGTGGCAAAGCTCTCTAAGGATGCCCTGACGGCAACCTCACTGGCTTTCCCGATGCAGCTGATGATGATAGCCACGGGTGTTGGTACGGCAGTTGGTGTTAATGCCCTGCTTTCCAGAAGCATTGGTGCCAGAGAACACGAAAGAACCAACAATATTGCGGTAACCGGTATTATATTGTCTTTACTGTCTTCAGTTATTTTTACGGTAATTGGTTTATTTTTTTCTGGATCATTCATTGGTTTATTCAGCAATGATTTAGAAATAAGCTTAATGGCTAAAGAATATCTTTCCATCTGTCTGGTGTTCTGTCAGGGGTCACTGGTGGCAACGATGTATCAGCGTTTTCTGCAGTCGGAAGGCAACAGTTTTTATTCGATGGTTTCTTTAATGAGTGGGGCAATAGTAAATATAATACTTGATCCAATTATGATTTTCGCGATGAATATGGGTATTACAGGGGCAGCTGTTGCCACGGTTACTGGTCAGTATGTGGCAGCCATAACAGGCATTATTCTTAACTATAAGTTTAATAAATCAGTGCATCCAAAGTTAAGTATCTATCATTTTGAAACAGATATTGTAGCTGGCATTTATAGGGTAGGACTTCCGACCATCGTTACCCAGGCAATAGGTTCTCTGATGGTGTCGGGTGTAAACGCATTGTTGATAGGCTATTCAGATTCCACCGTAGCTTTCTTTGGTGTGTACTATAAGCTGCAGAGTTTTCTGTTTATGCCGATGAATGGACTGGGACAGGGTTTAATACCAATTGTGGGCTATAACTATGGGGCCAGGAAGTATGAAAGAATTAAAGAAGCTTTCCGTTTTGCGCTTCCGGTGGGCTGTGTTATTGCGTTAATTATGGCCGTGATATTTATGGTATTTCCCAAGGAGCTGTTATCTTTATTTAATGCCGATTCGCAAATGCTGAATATTGGCGTAAATGCCTTAAGGATTATGTCTGTAAGTTTTGTCTTTGCCTCAGTTACCATAATTCTTGGCTATGGTTTATCGGGTTTAGGTAATGGTGTAATCAATATGGTTTCAGCTTTTATCAGGCAGCTGCTTATTCCTTTAGTTCTGATTTATGTTATTGGAAAAGTATTTGGTTTAGATTATATCTGGTATTCTTTTGTGATAAGTGAATTTGTGGCTTTAATATATTCTTCTGTTTCATCATTAAGGTATTCTAAGAAGAAAGGAATCGAGATTATTTGATTGATACAGTATTTAAGAAAACATGTCCCGATATAAGAATAAATAATAAGATATAATATCGGATACAGGAGGATATTATGTCTAAAAGAATATATCTTACAGAGGATTTCAGGGAACTGATTGAAGGTAACTATGTCTATGTAGATAAAACCAGTTTTATTAAAGAAGTAATCAGTAAAGATGTTGTTCAATATACCAGGCCCAGAAGATTTGGTAAAACCCTTAATATGTCGATGCTGTATTATTTCTTCTCCAATCAGGAAGACAGCTACAATCTGTTTAAGGATTTAAATATATCTAGAGATGCAGAGGCTATGAAGCATCTTAACAAGTATCCGGTTATCGGTCTGAGCCTCAAGGAAATTTCTTCAAATTCATTTGATGAACAGATTAATTTGTTTAAAACTGAAATTACTTATTTGTTAAGAAAATACAAATATCTTTTTGTTTCTGATAAACTCGATGAGGAGCAGAAGAATCTGCTGAATAGGTTATATAAGGGACAGGAAACTATAACTGAACTTAAAAGTTCATTGAGGTTTTTAAGTGAATGTTTAAGTATGCATTTTAATGAGAACGTTGTTATCCTTATAGATGAATATGATGTTCCTTTAAAACATGCTCAGCAGTATGGTTATTATGATAATATGCTGGATTTTATCAGGTCTTTATTCTCAGGTGCTTTAAAGGGCAATATATATCTGTTTAAAGGAATAATGA
>JBJFHC010000157.1:0-3139 GCA_051893275.1 Erysipelotrichaceae bacterium
TTAATAATGGGTTACTCTTTTTCTCGGGTTCTTTTTTAACATAATCCTTACGGGGATTATTACGTTTCTTGCGTTTGGACTTCCTTAATAAAGCCAGAGGATCTCTATGTGAAAGAACTCTTTCCCTGAAAGCACAGACAAAATCAATATCATCCTCCACAACACCGGGATCATCATCTTCATGGGAAAGAATATTTCGCTTGTGTCTTACTGTCTTCAGTCTTTTAAAAACAGCTGCCCAGTCAGGATCTGCCTGCATACCCTGGCCATAGCTTTCAGACATCCTGTTTATATAGCCAGTAACCCCAGTATCACTTGATAAAACATCTTTCAGAAGAATATCCAGTGCCTTATATTCCTCAAGAAACTCAATTTCCAGATCACTCATATGTTTTTTCATTAGTTATTATTATAGCACCCTTATCCAGACAGCATTCACTATAACAATGACGTAAACAATATAAGGCAAAAAGAAAGTGGCCATTATTCCACTGAATCAGGCCACAATCTTATATATGGCATACCCTTTATTCATTATTATCTTCAATCATTTGTATCGATATAGGCTATTACCCTGTCATCATCAAGGGTCTTGAATTGCACCGAAACTTCCTCACCTGCCATAATTCCAAAATTCTGATAAGTATGATTGAGAATCTGACATCTGAATACATGACTTTCAAAATCGATATTCTCGATTCTGCCCCAGACCACCTCAGTTTTCAGATTGTCATTAAACAGCCGTATCTGAATATCATCAGGATTGGACTCATATCTTAGTTCATCAAAGAAATCCATGTATCTTGATATTCTTACTTCATCCTTAACTCTGTAATTTCTATAAATACCGCAGATTATTTCTCCATAATCATTAAACACCCATCCCTCAGCTTCCTTAAGATCCGCCTCCTTAAAAGCCATATAGTCGTATCTTAACTTGACAGCTCCTTCAGAGGACCCACCCAGAACAGACAGTTTATCATTTTCCGTTTTAACTACAGATAACACTTCCGCGCTTATTCCCATATTATGGTCATTGTAACAGTAGGCAACAAATTTATCTGCCTCATCAATACCTTCAAAACAGTTCAACAGAACTCTGTCAGTTTCTTCAATATCAAATACAATGATTTTATCCAGTAATTCTCTAAATCCATATTCCCTGAACAACATTCTATATCTTTCCTCTTATCTTAAAGTCCTCTTCACTCTTTTTCTTCCAGTCTCTGCTTAACTTCTTAGTGCTTCTTACGCTGGTAATAGCCTCACACATACAGTCATACTTAAGCTGATTACCCTTTGAGTCATTGACATAATCAACACAGCTTTCTGCATCAATGCCATAGCTTCTGGCTGTTTCAGCTGCATCAATATTGGCTGCCAGGAAAATAAACTCCCAGCCTTTTTCCTTTCTTTCCTCAATCATCTTCTTTACTTCAGATAAAGAATACTTATGCGAAGCATTCTCCATTCCATCAGTTGTAATCACAAACATGGTTTTAGATGGAACATCCTCTTCCCTGATATATCTGTGTACCATCTTAATATGCTTGATAGAATCACCCAGAGCATCAATCAAAGCTGTAGAACCAGATGGCTGATAATCATTCTCAGCCATCTTTTCTATATTCTTAATATCAACTCTGTCATGAATTACTCTGCTTCTGGTGTTAAACATAACAGTTGAAACAAGGCATTCACCCTCCAGTTTCTTCTGCTTATCTACAGTTGCATTAAAACCTCCAACTGTATCACTCTCAAGTCCATGCATTGAACCAGATTCATCAATAATAAATACTACTTCTGTCAGATCTTTATTCATCTTAACTTCCTCCTGCATCTTTATTCTAGATTCAGTCAAGACATAAAAGGTAAATTCAGGATTTACTCATACTTAGAACCAAGATAAGGAAGATCCTCACTCATCAGAAAATAATTGATTTCAAATATATCATAGCGCTCATTCTCAATAAAATAACGCACAATATAATCCTGCTTACTGTAGCCAAAACTATAGCCTGCCTTCTCTACAAACTCCAAAGCCTCATCTATATCCAGCTGTAAACCAATACATAAAGCCAGTACATTGCCCTTCTTGGGAACAGACTTGTTATTATAGATACCATTAAAAGCCTGCTTAGAAAGATTGCTGGCGGTATAAACATCCTTCTCCGTCTTATGCTTCTCACTTATAAATCTTCTTAAACAGTCATTAAAACTCTCATCCTCAACATAATCCCTCATAAAACCAGGATTAAAACTCTTATTGCCAAAAGGCTCAGGTCTTCTGCATGATGACCTTCTTAATAATAGCTCAGCCTTACATTCACAGTTTAAAAGCGCATAATCATCAAATGAAACAGGCCTTTCTTCAGCTTCATCAGCATATCCACTCTCAAGCTCAAAACCATAATCAGACAGATAATCATCAACATCATCATACAGCTCTCTGGAAATATCAAAAGCCTCCCTGTCATAAACCAGAAGAAAAACATCCAGCTCATAATCATAAAGAAACTCCCTTATTACCCTGGTCGCAATACTTAAAGCCTCCTTCTTGGGATAGCCAAAAGTACCGGTTGAAATTAGTGGCAGCGCAATATTCTTTACCTTAAGCTTAACAGCCTCCCTTAAACAGCTTATATAACATCTGGCCAGTGTAACAGCCTCATTGTGATGTCCATTAACATAGACCGGTCCAACTGTATGAATAATATACTTACAGTTAGTCATATTAAAACTGTCAGTCACTATACTCTCACCAGCACTTAAACCTGGCAGTTTATCACAGGCTTCTCTTAACTTAATACCGGCAGCCTCATGTATCCTTCCATCGGTTCCGCCAAGTCCGGTATAATACTCATCGGTCGGATTAACAATCGCATCCACCTTAACTCTGGTAATATCTTCTCTAATTATCTCTAAAGCCATAATTCACCCCGCTTATATTTATTATAAGCTCAAGAGAATTATAGTGACAAAATCAGACACGACTTACCAAAGAAAGTCCTTCCTTATCCGACTTAAATGCACTGTAAACAACCGATTCATTTAACCCAGCTTCTAAGTTCAGGCTGATATATCATCACTTCCCGAAATATTCACCGATATATTCTTTAAAACTCTTTTCTCCCACAAT
>JBJFHC010000158.1:0-3130 GCA_051893275.1 Erysipelotrichaceae bacterium
AAGAAGCAGCCAGACTGCAGTATCAGACTATTCCAGATCTGGAGAAACTGGTATCCAAGGAAACAGCCGAACTTAGTAATTCCCGCATGATTAAGGAAGTAGTCAATGAAGAAACTATTGCGGAAGTTGTTTCTAAATGGACACATATTGAGATAAACAGGCTCTTATCAACTGAAAGAGAAAAGCTCCTGAAGCTTGACTCCATACTTTCTGAAAGAGTTATGGGCCAGGATGAGGCACTTAAACTTGTATCAGACGCTATATTGCGTAATAAGGCCAACATTGGTGATATTAACCGTCCTATCGGCTCATTCCTGTTCTTAGGTCCAACTGGTGTTGGTAAAACAGAAGTTGCCAAGGCACTGGCGGAACAGCTCTTTGATGATGAATCAAAGATTGTCAGAATTGATATGTCGGAATATATGGAGAAGTTCTCAGTGTCCCGTCTGATTGGAGCTCCTCCAGGATATGTTGGCTATGAAGAGGGTGGACAGCTCACTGAAGCAGTAAGACGTAAACCTTATTCAATTGTGCTGCTCGATGAAATAGAAAAGGCACATCCTGATGTCTTCAATATTCTCTTACAGATACTTGATGATGGTCGAATCACAGATTCTAAGGGTGTAACTGTTGATTTCAAGAACACAATCATTATCATGACTTCTAATCTTGGCTCTAAATTTGCCTTTGAAACAGATCCCGTTTTAAAGAAGAAAGAATATGATGAAGTAATCAAAGAATCTTTCAAGCCGGAATTTATTAACCGTATTGATGAAATAATTATCTTTAATCCATTAAATAGAAGCGTAATTAAAGATATTGCGAACAAGTTCCTCAATCAGCTCAAAGCCAGACTTAAGGATTCCGATATTAATCTGACAATAACTGATAAGGCAATGGATTCAATAGTATCTGAAGGCTATGATGAAACATTTGGTGCCCGTCCAATGAAGCGCCATATACAGCGGGAAATTGAATCTAAACTGGCCAGATTCATAATTGCTAGTCCAGACCATAAAGATATCACGGTTGACTTTGAAAATGATGACTATATCATTAAATAATTAAAATTAGAGGGTGTAAAAACCCTCTAATTTTAATATAATCAGTGACATGGACAAATATACCTCTAAATCAGAATTCAGCTATATCCTAGGTATTTCACTGATTGTCGAAGCGCTGATTAAAAAACCAGAAAATGTAAAAGAAATTATACTTTCTTCTAAAGCCTACCGCAACAAAGAACTGGAAACTCTTTTAAATTTATGCTCGCAACACAATATACCAGTTTATGAAGATGACAGAACAATTGAAAAACTCTCTTTAAAAGAAAACTGTTATGGTATTGGCGTGCTTAAAAAATATAAATCAGCATTAGAAAGTAACAGACATCTGGTTTTATACAATTTTAAAGACGAAGGGAAACTGGGGACTATTATCCGTTCAGCTGTTTCCTTTGATTTAAGAGATATTGTGCTGATTCACTCAGATATTGATCTGTTCTCACCAAAACTGATAAGGGCTTCCATGGGTTCCTTCTTTCATGCCCATATTGTCTGCTTTAACAGCTTTGATGAATATCTAAGCACTACCAGAAATACCTTAATTCCATTTACCTCAAATGGCACAAAAGAATTAAAGACCATCCATATAAAAGATAAATATTCAATAATTATTCCTAGCTCTCCAGAAGAGCTTAATGATGTCTTCATGGATTCATATTATATTAAACATAAAGAAGGCGAAGAAGTGCCTTTAACATCTCTTTCAGCTATAGTATTTAACTATTTCTTCCATCAAAACGCAGACGGTAAGAACACTTAGTACACAACTCTTTTGTCAGCCTGTTATTTTTAAGCTCAGCAATGAGTTTTTTATATTCTTCAGATTCAATTATTTCTTTTAAACTCTTGTCCTTTAAAGAACCTATTTTGTTATATCCTTTGGGATCAAGGCAGCAGATTGTAACACTCAGATCATGCAGTACAGCCAGCTGATTAACTGCCCCCAGGCATTTTCCCTGACTGGAGATAAAACTGTCATTAATATCGGGCCATCTGAAAAATTCCTGGAAATAGATATAGACATTATCTTTAAGTTTATAAGAATCTTTTCTGGAAGTTTCCTTAATGACATATTCTTTATTCAGTTTATTCAGATAGCTTTTCAACCTTTCATCAAGATGCTCAGAATCATAGAATCGCAGTTCAATATTGACTTTATTGTCCTGTATTATTTCGCTGATATTGTCAAAATATGAATCAGAAATACCGATATTATTAACTGAATGCAAAGATATAGACAGTTTTCGCAAAGATGGATGATTCAATATGTTCTTGCTCAACAGTAAACCATTGGTTACAAGCTGTACATTCAGCTTAAGATTATCACAATAATCCAGTATCTTATCAATATCTGGATGTAAAAGCGGTTCGCCAAGCACATGCAGATAAATATAGTCACATACTTCTTTTATCTGTTCCAATACTTTTTTACATGTTTCAAAATCGACAAAACTGCTTCCTTTTTCATTGGTACAGAAGGGGCAGTTCAGGTTACAGGCATTGGTTATTTCAAAATAAATTCTTTTAATCATCCTTTTTATATTACAATAATTAGGTGAGTATTTTATATATAGATAAACCAAAAGGAATGACTTCCTTTGACATCTGCTTCAGATTAAGAAAAGTACTGGGTACTAAGAAAATTGGTCATACAGGTACCTTAGACCCTAATGCCACAGGTTTAATGATTGTCTTAAGTGAAAAAGATACTAAAGCCAATCAGTTTCTCGTAAGTGATTATAAAGAATATATTGGTGAATGTCTTATTGGCATTAAAACTGATACCCTTGATATCGATGGCAATATACTGGAAGAAAAAACAGAAACAATGCCAGAAAGGAAAGAAATAATCAGCGTTCTGGAATCGTTTCTGGGTGACTCAATGCAGATTCCGCCAATGACTTCGGCTATTAAAGTAGATGGTAAAAAGCTCTATGAATATCAAAGAGAAGGAAAAACAGTTGAACTGGAACCAAGACCCATTACGGTTTCTAAAATTGAACTTTTAGAACTGAATGACAGGACTTTTACTTTCCGCTGCAGGGTTTCATCCGGTACCTATATCA
>JBJFHC010000159.1:0-3101 GCA_051893275.1 Erysipelotrichaceae bacterium
ACTCTACAGAAAAGTACTGGATACAGATACTCGAAATAATGAAGGCATTAAACCAGTACTGCCACTGTTAAATAAAATTAAATCAATCAAAGATATTGATTCATTTAACAGTAGCCTTAAAGAACTCATGCTTAACAATGTACCAATGCCAGTGGAATTTGGTGTTGCAGAGGATATGAATGATGCCACAAAACACTGCTTTGTCGTAAAAGGTTTATCAACCATTCTTCCAGATACCACATATTATGGAACAGATGAAGGAAATAGATTAATAAGTGTCTATAAAGACATGATAAATAAACTCTTAAGCTATACTGACTTAAATGATGAAGAAAAACAGGAATATCTAAGTGATGCCCTGATATTTGATGAAAATCTCTCTAAATCCGTTAAAAGCCGGGTTGAATGGGCTGACTATGTAAAATACAATAATCCGACTGATACAGAAGAAGTATTTGAAATGCTTAAACCCTTTGATTTAAAGCTATTGATGAAAGAATACTATGATGTTCTTCCAGAAACTATTACACTTTATGATCCAAAGGCCATAAAGGAATTTAAGAACTACTTCAACTTTAAACAGTATATTCATTATGCCTATATCTCAGCTCTTTTAGGTTCTTCACAATACCTTAGTGAAGAACTAAAACACATTGGCACCACATACAGCCGTACCCTTACCGGTGTGGCTGCCGATCCCGAAATAACCAAGGAAGCCTATCAGCTGGCTTCAAATGTCTATTCAGAACCGGTAGGTATTTATTATGGCTTAACTTATTTTGGCGAAGAAGCTAAACAGGATGTTGTATCAATGGTCAAGAAAATCATTGAAGCCTATAAGATCAGAGTTAAAAACGGTTTCTTACAAGAAAGCACTAAGGAAAAGGCTATTCTTAAGCTGTCTACTATTACCATCAAAATGGGCTATCCTGATAAAGTAAGAGATATTTATTCAAAAATGAAGATTGATGAATCAGATTCTTACTTTGAAATAATGACCAAAATAAAGAAAGTAAGAATCGAAGATGAATTAAATAAACTCGATAAACCAGTAGATAAAACCTTATGGCAGATGCCAGGACACCTGGTAAATGCCTGTTACGATCCTTCAAGAAACGACATAACCTTCCCGGCTGCCATTTTACAGAAACCATTCTATTCATTGAAACAGTCTGTATCAGAGAATCTTGGCGGCATTGGTGCGGTTATTGCCCATGAAATATCCCATGCATTTGACAACAATGGTGCACACTTTGATGAAAACGGCAATATGAACAACTGGTGGACAGATTCTGACTTCGCAAAATTTGACGAAATGACCAAAAAAATGATTAAACAATGGGATGGCATTCCTTATCTTGATGATAAAGTAAATGGTGAACTGGTAGTATCCGAGAATATAGCCGATAATGGCGGCATGGCGGTTACACTGCAGATTATGCATGAAACAAAAGATGCAGACTTTAAAGCCTACTTCATTAACTGGGCAAAAATATGGTGCCAGAAAGCAAAGAAGGAATACAGCTTATTTCTGTTAAAGAATGATGTTCATTCCCCAGCTAAACTAAGGGCAAATATGCAGGTGAAGAACTTTAAAGAATGGTATGAGACATTTGATGTAAAAGAAAGTGATCAGATGTATCTTAAACCTGAAGAAAGACTGATCATATGGTAAAGAAAAGGCATTAATCTGCCTTTTCTTTTAAGAGATCTCTAATTTCAGTTAACAGCTCTATATCCTTAGGTGTAACTGTCGGTTTGGCTTCTTCTTTTGCCTTAAACTTATTAATAAACTTAATAAACATAAACAGACACAAAGCTACCAGCAGGAAACTGATAATGGCATTAATGAAATTGCCTATAAGTACTTCAGCTTCCCCGACTTTAACTGTTAAACCTGAAAAATCATAGCCACCACTGATTACACCGATAACCGGCGTAAAGATATCATTTACCAGGCTGTTTACGATGGAAGTAAAGGCGCCGCCGACAATAACACCTATCGCCATATCTACTACATTGCCCTTAAAGGCAAATTTTTTGAATTCATCAACAAATTTCATAAGTATCTCCTTTTCGATATCAACATTCTATCATTTTGTAACATATTACTCTATCTGTGGTGTTTACAAAGTCAATAATCTCCTTTAGAATAGTAATTACCATAAAGAGCGCGACGAGGGACAAGCCCTTAGACTCGCCAGCAACCCCACTCCAGAAAAAGAAGTGGAAGGTGCTAAAACTTGAATGATGGGTATATTCAAAGCTTACGCCCATCATTGTGATGGGTTTTTAATTCTCTTTATGGATGAAAAGGAGAATAAACAAATGATTGAAAAAGTTAATCCCTGCCATCCAGACAAGGTGGCTGACCGAATTGCCGGAGCTTTAACCGATCTGGCATACTCTAAACAGAATGATCCAAAAATCGCAACTGAAGTACTTATTGGCCATGGTACATGCCATATAATCTGTGAAACATCAGTTAATATCTCAGATGAAGAAGCTAAAACCATTGTCGACAGACTTGCCCCAGGCAACGTTACAGACCTGCATGTTGTACCACAGGATATACATCTTTCCCACAATCAGGATAATTCCATCAAATGTGGAGATAACGGTATCTTTAAAGGGATGCCTTTAACCCAGGAACAGAAAAAACTCTCTTCTATCGCCAGAGATATCTATACAAAATATCCAAGCGATGGCAAATACATTCTGGCTGAAGATAAGCTGATTATCTGCCAGTCAAAAGCCAGAAACGCTGAACTTAAAGAATTATATCCAGCTGCAGTTATCAATCCTCTTGGAGAGTGGGATGGCGGTACCAATGTTGACTCAGGCGCAACCAACCGTAAACTTGGTTCTGACATGGCCGATTCAGTAACCGGTGGCGGTCTGCATGGCAAAGACCTCTCTAAAGCTGATGTGTCAGTAAATATTTACGCCTTCCTCAAGGCCCAGAAACTGAATAAACCAGTAGAACTATACTGTGCCATTGGTGATGAAACAATTGACGGTAAACCATACTCTGAAATAGTAGAAATTGCCAGAGAATTTATTAATGCCCAGGGTGGCTTTGAAAAATTTGCCGAATGGGG
>JBJFHC010000160.1:0-3088 GCA_051893275.1 Erysipelotrichaceae bacterium
GTTTAATCTTAAGTGTATTACTCCTTCTCTGGAGTCTTTGATTGATGTCTGTGATGAGTTTGGTTTTATGAAGGATAAGACAGGGGCTGTTGAATTTTTTGATGGGGATTCGGTTATTACATTATTGTTTGATAATGGACGTTTCGTTTATTCTTCTTCCAGCCGTTTTATGTCAATTCCTGGTACTCTGGCTTTTGGTAAAGAGGTTATTAATAAGTGTCTTGATCTTAGAAATGTTTTGATGTCACAGAAGTCTAAGTCGGTACTTGAATGTGCATATTTCTGTGGTTTTGGTGAGAATGATCTTAATTATATTGTTAATAATATTGAGCTTGATGTTAAAAAGATTGATAAGCCCGATGAAACATATCTGGCTTTATATGGGGCTTTAATTAAGAAGAAGGGTCATGGTCTTAATTTTCTGGAGAGATATAATACTGTTTCTAAGCAGAAGGATAAGAGTAATAAGAATCTTTTTAAGGGTATGTTTATACCTGTCTTTCTGATTATAATAGCTGGTTTATTAAGTATTGGGGCTATCTGGGCAGATAATAGAATTCAGGGTCAGATAGATGATATTAATAATGAGCTTTCTAAGGTTATTTATTATGAGGCTGAGAATACTAAGTATGAGGCTGATGATAAGATGAGAGAGCTTAGTGACTTTAATGAGCTTGAGGATAAGTTAAGTACTTATCCATATGCCAATTCTAATGTTTTAAAGAAGATAGAGGAAGTGGCAGGAACTAATATCAGTATTCATATTACTGGTTTTGACTCAGAAAGCGGCAAGCTGCAGTTTGATGCAGGAAGTGCAGATAATCAGCAGATTCATCTGTTTATCGAGCGTTTATCCCAGTCGGAGATATTTCATAATGTTTCTTATTCTGGCTACAGCTATGGTAAGCAGGAGAATGATTATTCTATTCATGTTGAGTGTACTCTGGAAGGAGGTCTAAGGTAATGAAACTGGAAACTAAGATTTCAGAGAAGGATATTTTGTTGCTTAAAAGGGTAATTCCTTTACTGGTTATTGTGGTTCTGTTCTTTATGGTTCTAAAGCCTAAGTATGAAAGTATTACGGCTGGTTTAGCTGAGAAGGATAATCTTGAGTATACTCTTGATGAGAAGAGTTTTATGGTTGATCAGCTTCCTATGAATAAGAGGATTATTGAGGACTGTAATAAAAAACTGGATGAGGGATACAAGAAGTATTACAATGTTTTGAGCAATCAGGAGATTGATGATATTTTTACTTCTTTGAGCTATAAGTTTAATCTGCAGGTTATTAATTTCGGTGTTGATGTAGATGATTCTATTATGAGTATGCATGGTTATCTTGTTAATGATTCTTTGAGTTATAACGGTTTTATCTGTAAGTCAGTAACACTGCAGGTAGAGGGTACAAGAGATAATATCCAGGCTTTGATTGATTATGTCTATGAGGATACTGGTGTTTTTGTTAAGAGTTATTCAATAAATGAATCTGATGATGGTATAAGTGGTTCTATATCTATGTCTGTTCTAATGTCAGACTGGGAGGCTTTAAATGGCTAATATTCGTTTAGGTGATGTATTAATTGAACAGGGATTGATTAATAACGCGCAGTTAGGTGAAGCTCTTAAGTATCAGAAGGAACATACCGATTTAAGACTTGGTGCCTGTCTGGTGGAGATGGGTTTTGTCTCAGAGGAAGAGGTTATCAGAGCTTTAGCCAATAAGTTTGATATGGAGATAGCTGATTTTTCTGGTGTGGAGATTGATATCAGTGTTGTAAGACAGATACCGGAGAATGTTGCCCGTAAATATAATGTTATTGCGATTGGGGAAGAGGATGATGCCCTGGTTATAGCTTTAGATGATCCTATTAATTACTATGCCATCGAGGATGTAAGAAGTCTGGTTGGCAAAAGATTAATCATTAAGCTGGCAACAGCTTCCGTTATTAAGAATGCGATTAATTATTACTATACTGAAGTTTCAGCTTATACTGCGGCTGAATCTGCCAATGAGCAGATAGAAGAGATACAGGATATAGTAATAGAAGACCTGGAAGATGAGGCACCGGTTATTAAGCTGGTTAACACAATGATTCAGCGTGCCTATGGGCAAAGAGCTTCTGATATTCATATTGAGCCTTTCGAGAAGAAGACTTATGTGAGAATGAGAATAGATGGTGTAATGAGTGAGTTTGTTACTTTGAATAAGAGTATTACAAATCCATTAATTACACGTATTAAGATACTGGCTAATCTGGATATTGCGGAGAAAAGAATTCCTCAGGATGGTCATTTCAAGATGAGAGTTGAGGACTGCAATCTTAATATCCGTGTGTCTATATTGCCTACAGTGTTTGGCGAAAAAGCAGTTCTTCGTTTAATGGGCAATAAACGCAAGGTAGATGGTGAGAAGACTTTTGGCATGCATGAAGTGGACTATATCAAGGTTAAAAAGATGCTGGAAGCACCTCATGGCATTATTTATCTGACTGGTCCTACCGGTTCTGGTAAGACTACTACGCTTTATATGATGCTCGAATCACTATTGGATGGAACCAAGAATATCTCGACTATTGAAGATCCAGTGGAAAAAAATATCGACCGTATCAACCAGACCCAGGTAAACAATCAGGCAGGTATGACTTTTGAGTCAGGCTTAAGAGCACTGTTAAGACAGGACCCGGATATTATCATGGTTGGTGAAACAAGAGATAATGAAACAGCTTCTATTTCGGTAAGAGCTTCAATTACCGGACATCTGGTACTTTCAACACTGCATACAAATTCAGCCTGTGACTCTATAGTAAGACTTGAGGATATGGGAGTGGAACCATATCTGCTGGCATCTTCTTTAACCGGTATTATTTCCCAAAGACTGATGCGTAAAGTCTGTCCTTACTGTTCAGTTATGGAAGAGCCTACAGCTGAGGAAAAGGTTTTCCTTCCTTCGGATGTCTTTAAAGTAAAGCATGCAAAAGGCTGTGCCCGCTGTAACAATACCGGTTATTCTGGACGTATGGCTGTTCATGAGGTACTGGTAGTTGATTCAGCTATCCGTAAGATGATAAGTGATAGGGCAGATATAGAT
>JBJFHC010000161.1:0-3087 GCA_051893275.1 Erysipelotrichaceae bacterium
TTCGGTATGCGACAAGGCTTTAATGGCTTTAAACAGCATTAAGCATAATTATTCACGTTCTCTGGCCAGATATTCAGGTCCGGTTTCGCAGAAACAGTTAAGAGCCAGAACCTATGAAAGAAGATTCTGGAAATCACTGGAAAGCGGTGAGTTTGTAGTCTGGTTCCAGCCTAAATATGATTCCTGCAGTGAAAAGATAGCGGGAGCTGAGGCTCTGGTGCGCTGGTTTGTGGATGGCAGGATGATTCCGCCTGGTGAATTCCTGGATATATTTGAAGAAGATGGACTGATAAGCGAACTTGATGCCTATGTTTTTAAACAGGTCTGTGCTCAGCAGAGAACCTGGCTGGAGCAGGGGAATCAGATTCTTCCGGTTTCGGTCAATATTTCCCGCTGTTCTTTATTCAGTAACAATGTAGTCGATAAATATAGATCTATAATCACTCAGTATGATATTGATCCGGCTTTGGTTCCAATTGAGATAACTGAATCCGCTGCCATAAATTCCCAGAATATAAAACCTATAGCCGATAAGTTTGCACAAGCTGGTTTTGTACTGCATATGGATGATTTTGGTTCAGGCAACTCTTCGCTTAATGGATTAAATATTCTGCATTTTGATGTGGTTAAGCTGGATAAGAGTCTTATTGACTTTATTGGCGATAAGAATGGTGAACTGATTCTGACTTATACCATAGCTCTGGGAAAGGAACTGGGCCTGCATCTTGTAGCTGAGGGCGTTGAAAACTATAATCAGCTGCAGTTTCTTAAGAACAATGGCTGTGATGAGATACAGGGCTATTATTTTTCAAAGCCTTTACCTTTAAATGAATTTGAAAAGAAGATAACAGGTGAAAGAAATAGTGATTTAAGGAAGAGAAATGGCTCAGATTTTAAACAGGAAGTTATCTATTCTGATATTGAACATATGCCTGGCGGTTTCTTTACCTATGAAAAAAATGGTGATGAAAGAATTCTTTCTTCTAACAGATATGTCTGGAAAATGTTTGGCTGTGAAACTGAAGATGAATTTATGAAACTTACTGGCGGTTCCTTTAAGGGGATGGTGGCAGATGATGAATATGCAAAGGTTAGAGAATCAATATATAGACAGATTGATGGTGATTCTTTAAAAATGGATTATGTTGAATATGATATTATCTGTAAGGACGGTAAAAGAAGAAGAGTTGTTGATTTTGGCCGTTTAAATAATTACGGAAAGAATGATGTCTTCTCCGTATTCATTAAAGAGAAAAATTAAAAAAGCGATAACTCGCTTTTTTAGTTTGTGCACATTTTTGAGGCAATGATTCCAGCTATTTTTTCCAGTGCATATTCATCTTTGTCATTGAAACGTCCATATGATTCAGAATCAATATCAAGAACGCCTATACAGCGGTTCTCAAAGATGAGCGGCACAACTATTTCTGAGCAGGATGCACTGTCGCAGGCTATATGGCCGACAAAGCGGTGTACATCCGGTACATTGAGCAGCATTCTTTTGGAAAAGCTCATGCCACATACCCCTTTATCCAAAGGAATAACACTGCAGGCCACCTTGCCCTGAAAAGGTCCAAGATGAAGTTCGCCATTTTTGTAAAGATAGAAGCCTACCCAGTTTGTATCAAGGAAGGCTTCTTTGAGAAGGGCTGATACATTGCACAGATAGGATAGCTTATCGGAGATATCCGACAGAGCCTCAAGCTGTTTTAATAAAATATCCATGCCTCTATTCTACATTATTCTTTTACGCCAGTGAAAAGATTTGAATGAGAATGGGATACTGATCTGATAATTAATGGAACAATAATAATCGCCACAATCATTGTTGCCAGATTGTACCAGGCATTATAGCCAAGTGAATAGGTCCAGGCTGCTGCTGAACCGGCAGTTGATCCTTCAGGGAACCAGTAGTAGACACCTGATAAAACATGGGACATAAACTTAAGGAACATTGTAATAACTACGCCGGTATAGATGTTGGAAATCTTGCCGATTTTTGGCATGGCAGAAGCCAGCGAGCAGATAAACAGTGGAACAATGTAGTCAAGCAGATACTGAGGAACTGATACAAACCAGTTGTTTCCGCCAAGAAGGAAACCTAAAAGCCACCAGATAAGTGAGGTAGCCAGTCCTCTTTTAAAGCCCAGATGGTAGGAAGCCATGAAGATAGGAATAATACCAAGTTCGATGCATCCGCCCTGTGGCATCTGTAAGAATGGAATAAGCTTTGAAACCTGTTCAAGCGCAACCGCCATTGCCGCATAAAGAGCAATGAAGACAAGAGAAATGATTCTGTTTCTAGTCTGATTTTTCATAAAAAAACACCTCCGATCAGATCGCAGGCGCAGAAAGTATGTAAACTCCCTACGCTAGCATTAACTAGTTCAGGTGATAAGGGTATTTCTCAGCACAAGGCACCCCTGTTCACAGTAACTATTATAAACACATATAGAAAAAAATAAAGAATTAAAATAATATATAGCTATGAAAACATGTACTGTTGTATGTGGCTATAAGCCTGAGTTTGAGAAAATAGAAGGAGACCTCATCGGAGTAGATAAGGGATGTCTTTATCTTTTGAATAAAGGGTATAAAGATTTTATTTCCATAGGTGATTTTGATTCGGTAAATATTTCTGAATTTGAACTTATTAAAAGTAATTCAAAGGAACTTATAAAGCTGATACCTGAAAAAGATGATACCGATCTGGAACATACTCTTCATTATCTGGAAAAGAAGGGGTATAAAAAAGTAATTATATATGGAGCACTGGGTGGAAGGCAGGATCATAATCTGCTTAATATTAAGTTTTGTCTTACTTCAAAGCTGAATATTGTGTTTATTGGTAATAAACACAAGATATTTGCTCTGTCAAAAGGATCTTACAATATAGATAAAGGTGAATATAAGTTTCTTTCGCTGTTTGCGTTTGAAGATTCTATCGTTAATCTTGAAGGAGTAAAGTATCCAATAACATTTAAAAAGATTGGTTTTAATGATCTGTATACTACTTCTAATGAAATTCTTGAGAAAAGCTGTCATATCGATATTCTGGAAGGCAGAGTGCTGATAGTGCAGTGTAAT
>JBJFHC010000162.1:0-3079 GCA_051893275.1 Erysipelotrichaceae bacterium
TATCATTGAAACTCAGGCTGGCGATATTTCCGCATATATTCCAACCAATGTAATTTCAATTACCGATGGACAGATTTTCTTACAGACCGAACTGTTTAATTCCGGTGTAAGACCAGCTGTTGATTCAGGTTTATCAGTATCCCGTGTAGGCTCAGCTGCGCAAACCAAGGCTATGAAGTCGGTTTCAAGTTCTCTTAAGCTTGATCTGGCTCAATACCATGAAATGCTGTCGTTTGCCCAGTTTGGTTCAGATCTGGATGCTTCAACCAAGGCTCAGATTGACCATGGTGCCAAGCTGACTGAACTTTTGAAGCAACCTCAGTATTCACCATTCACCGTATCTGAACAGGTACTGTCTCTGTTTGCGGCTAAATATGGCTATCTGAATACAGTTAAGGTTGAACAGGTAAAGGAATTTGAAAGTTATATGTTAAAGTATTTCAAGACCAATGCGCCTGAAATACTGGATGAAATTAAGACTAAGGGTATTTTAGACAAAGATCTGACAGAAAATATTAAGTCAAAGATGTCTGAATGCCTGAATGAATTTGATAAGATTTACGGAGAAAATTAATGGCTGGTAATAAAGCTGCTATAAAGTCACGAATCAAATCAATAAATGCTACCAAGAAGATTACCGGAGCGATGGAACTTATCGCTTCGGCCAAGCTTTCCAAGCAGAGAAACCAGATGTTCAAGAACAGAGAGTATTCATCTGTTTTAAAGGATACTGTTAATCAGATTCTTAGTGGTGATATTGATTCTGAAAGCGTGTTTCTGAAAAAGAAAGAGAATCCAAAGAAAGTATATATTGTTTTCTGTTCGGATTTAGGTATGTGTGGTGGCTATAATATCAACGTTTCTAAGCTGGCTGAAACAAAAATCTCTAAGGATGATAAGGTATTTGTAATTGGCACTAAGCAGTACTCTTACTATAAGCGTAACTTTAATGTAGTAAATGAAATGCTGCCTTCTGATACCATCAAGTATTCTGACTTAAAGAAGATTGCTGATGAGGCTATTGAAATGTACAAAAATGATGAGGTTGGACAGATTGTGTGTCTCTATACTCATTTTGTAAACAACGTTACTTTCAATGCTGAAGAAGAAGTGATTATTCCCTGCAAGAAGGAAAAGGTAGAGAAGAAGTCTAATGTGGAAACACTGTTAGAACCAAATGCTGAAGAAATTCTGGAGAATCTGATTCCAATGATGATTGAATCGGAAGTCTATGCCAAGTGGCTGGAGTCCAAGGTAGCTGAACAGGGATCTAGAAGATTCGCGATGGAAAATGCTACGGACAATGCCGAAGAGCTCACCGAAGAACTCTTACTGGCCTACAACCAGGCAAGACAGGCGGCAATCACTCAGGAAATCACCGAAATTGTTTCAGGTGCTGACGCTCTGTAGGAGGAAAAATGGAAAACACAGGAAAAGTAATACAGGTTATTGGACCAGTTGTAGATATCAGATTCCCGGAAGGCGATCTGCCAAAACTGCACAACGCTATTGTTATTAAAGGTGAAAAGCCTTTAACAGTTGAAGTTGCGCAGCATATGGGAGATGATGTCGTTAGATGTATCGCCATGGGCTCAACAGACGGCTTAGTAAGAAATGCTGATGCGCTTGATACTGGCGATGCCATTAAAGTACCGGTAGGAGACGAAATACTTGGACGTATGTTCAATGTGTTGGGTGAGACAATCGACGGACTGGGCGATCTTGATCCAAATATTAAAAAGATGCCTATCCACAGAGCCGCTCCAACATTTGCTGAGCAGCAGACAAGTGCTGAGATTCTGGAAACTGGTATTAAAGTTATTGACTTATTATGTCCTTATGTTCGAGGCGGTAAGATTGGACTGTTTGGTGGTGCCGGTGTAGGCAAAACCGTACTGATGCAGGAACTCATTCACAATATCGCCAAGGAACATGGTGGTAAATCAGTTGTTGCCGGCGTAGGTGAAAGAACCCGTGAAGGTAACGATATGTACCACGAAATGAAGGAATCAGGCGTATTAAAGAATACTGTTCTGGTATATGGTCAGATGAATGAATCACCAGGTGCCAGAATGAGAGTTGCCTTAAGTGCCCTGACTATGGCTGAATACTTCAGAGATGTTGAAAAACAGGATCTGCTGTTATTTATCGATAATATCTTCCGTTTCACTCAGGCTGGTTCGGAAGTATCTGCGCTTTTAGGAAGAATGCCTTCAGCTGTAGGCTATCAGCCAACTCTGGCTACCGAAATGGGCCAGCTGCAGGAAAGAATTACTTCTACTTCCAATGGATCAATCACCTCTGTACAGGCTATCTATGTGCCTGCCGATGACCTGACTGACCCAGCCCCTGCTACTGCTTTCACTCACCTTGATGCCAAGACCGTACTTGACAGAGGTATCGCCGCTTTAGGTATCTATCCGGCTGTTGATCCTCTGGAGTCTTCTTCAAGAATTCTTGATCCGCTGGTAGTAGGTGAGGAACACTATGAAGTAGCCCGTGGCGTACAGGAACTGTTACAGAGATATAAGGAACTTCAGGATATCATTGCCATCTTAGGTATGGATGAATTATCCGAAGAAGACAAGGTAACTGTAAACCGTGCAAGAAGAGTAAGAAATTTCTTATCTCAGCCATTCTCAGTTGCTGAACAGTTCTCAGGCTTAGAAGGTAAGTATGTACCGGTATCTGAGACAATCAGAAGCTTTAAGGAAATCTTAGCCGGCAAATATGATGATTTGCCAGAACAGGCCTTCATGATGGTTGGTACCGTTGAAGAAGCTGTTGAAAAAGCTAAGGGCCTGGCTAATGATTAAGACTAAGATTGTAACACCAGAAGGTGTCTACAGAGAGTTTGAAACCGCAATACTGAATGTCCGTTCAACCGATGGACAGCGCGGAATTTTGCCAAGTCATATGCCAACCGTTCTGATGCTCGAGATATCAAGACTGGAAACCAAGGAAGAGGGCAAAAAGAAACAGTACGCCATTGCCGGCGGCATGCTCTATTTTGAAAACAATGTCGCCACCATTCTGGTTGATTCGATTGAATCACAGGAAGAAATCGATGAACAAAGAG
>JBJFHC010000163.1:0-3079 GCA_051893275.1 Erysipelotrichaceae bacterium
TATCACATACTGCGTTACCGCCAAGTCTGTTTGCACCATGAACACCACCAGTAACTTCACCGGCAGCGAATAAGCCAGGGATTACGTTGCCTTCGGTATTGATTACTTCAGCAGAAGTATTGATCTTTAAACCACCCATAGTGTGGTGAATACCTGGGGCAATCTTAATAGCGATGTAGGCATCTTCAAGCTTATTTGCGAAGCTTGTTCTGCCAAATTCGGCATCTGTCTTAGCTTCAACACAGGCATTCCACTTATCAACAGTTTCAGTTAATGTAGCTGCATCAACTTCGATTAAACCAGCCAGAGTTTCCAGGTCAGTACCCTTTAAAGTCTCAGCATCACCACCGGCAGTATAGCCCTTCTTGATGTAGCCCTGAATTACAGTTGAAGCATCAATCATCTTCTGGTCAACGATTAAGTAAGCATAACCGCCAGTCTGAGCAAGTTCAGCAGCTGAAACTGCATCTCTTGTGCCAACTTCATCAGCGAATCTTACGCCTTCCTGGTTAACAAGAATTGCACCATCACCTCTTAAACCTTCAGTAATTAATGCACCATTTGACTGTAATACAGTTGGGTGAATCTGAATCTGATCCATATCTACTGTATCAGCGCCAAGTTCCTGAGCCATCACAATACCATCACCTGTGCAGGTAGAAGTATTAGTTGTAATGAAGCCATCTAGTTCAGGCTTTAACTGAGCTACCATTTCCAGATTGCCGCCGAATCCACCAGATGCGATTACTACAGCCTTGGCATTTACAGTAACCTTGCCATTTGCACCAGTAGCTTCAACACCTACAGCTGCGCCGTTTTCATCAGTCAGAATTTTTTCAGCCTTAGTTTCAGTAATAATATCAATACCAAGCTTGTCACAGTTTTCTTCAAGAAGTGGAACTAAATAAGCACCAACAGATAATGTCTTGCCTTCTTCATTTACTGGACGGTGAATTCTCTTAACAGATGCTCCACCAAAGGCACCAACATTTGTCAACATTATTGGTGTATCTAAGCCAGCCAGCCAGTCAATCGCAGCTGCTGAATTAGCGCACATAGTCCATACCAGATCCTTGTCGTTTAAGTCCTTGCCACCAATTAGAGTATCTAAGGCAAAGAGTTCAACTGAATCAAAATAGCCTTCTGGATTAGCCTTATATTCATCATATGAAGCCTTTACAGTACCAGCCAGTTCAATAAGATCAGGATAAGCTTCAGCAGCCTTTAAAGTCTTTTCAACACCGGCATCTTCACCAAACTCATTAGTATCCTGAAGCTCAGTCTTGGCTGCATTCATACCACCAGTAGATCTTGAAGTATTACCACCAGTTACCGCACCCTTTTCAAGGATAATAACGCTCTTGCCTTCCTTGGCAGCCTTGATAGCTGCAGTCATACCAGCACCGCCAGCACCAACTACTACTACATCAGCGTCAAGTTCAACATCGCCAGTTTCAGTTCCTTCAACAGCCTTCAAGTCAGCTGCGCTTAAGCCTGCTGCCTTTAATGCAGCATTTAAAGCTTCAATAAAGCCATTAGAAGAAATAGAAGCACCTGCCACTGCGTCAAGATCAACACTGTTATTAGTCAGAACCTTATCGGTTAACAGATCCATAGCTGCTTCACCAATGTTAGATGTATCCGCAGACTCTCTTGCGATGCCAGTAATAACCTTATCATCAGAAATAGTTACCTGAAGCTTAATATCGCTTGAGAAACCTTTAGCGCTGCCTTCATATGTTCCACCCTTAAAACCTGATGAACAGGCTGTTAAAGTCAGAATCATTAAGGCAGATAACAATAAAGAAAATAACTTTTTCATATATGTTTTCCTCCAAAACATCAACTATTATAGTTCTTTGTTAAATACTTAACAATATATTTGACCAGATTTTACAATTAATTTACTCCCCTTCTGGTTTCCCAAAAAATAATAAAAGTGTTAACATTAATTTATGCAGAGAAATACATTTCTGGAAATAGACCTGGATAAACTTGATTATAACGTTAACCTCTTTATTTCCCATACAAATAAAAAAATGATCGCAGTAGTAAAAGCCAATGCCTATGGAGGAGTAGATTATAAGATCGCAAAACACCTGGAATCAAAAGGCATTGATTTTTTTGCGGTCTCTTCTATTGAAGAAGCCATGAAACTGAGAAGACATGGCGTAACTTCAAACATTCTCATTATGGGCTATGCCCATGATCTGGATATTGTCAAAGAAAACAACATCAGTGTTATTATCCCTAATTCCGACTTTATCAAAGAACACAAAGAAAAACTCAAAGACGTAAAAGTCCACATCAAAATAAATACCGGACTTAACCGTCTGGGCATCTTCCCTGAAGAAGCTGAATCTGTATTAAATGATCTGTTAAAATATGGTGCAAAAGTCGAAGGACTGATGACCCATATGGCAATTGGCGAAGATAGAGAATACACAAAATATCAGTATGAGGTATTCAAAAAGGTATTTAATAAACTGAACTACCCATTCAAATATGTACACTCATCAGCTACCGATGCCGCCATTTATCTTGATGACAAAATATCAACTCATACAAGAATTGGTCTGGGATTATATGGCTATGCCAATATTGAGACTGATTTCCCTTTAAAACCATCCTTAACCCTGAAAGGCGAAATCATCTACTGTAAACAGCTGGAAAAAGGTGAAGGTGTCTCCTATGGACACAAGTGGCACAGCGATGGAACAGGCTATGTCTTAACTGTTGCCATAGGCTATGCCGATGGTTTGGAAAGAAGACTGACGGGCAAAAAAGCCTGGGTTGAAGATGAAGAAGGTGAAATAGTCGGTACCATCTGTATGGACCTGCTCATGGTACATACTGAACATCCACATCCTATCGGTTCCCATGTCTCAATTATTGATGAACACCATACCGTCAAAAAAAGAGCTAGAGAACTGGACAGCTGCTGCTGCAAAATTATCTGCGATATTCAGGATCGAGTTGAAAGAGTCTACATCGAAAATGGTGTAGTAAGCGATATGATAAGCCCAAGAAACGATTTCTAAGTCGTTTCTTTTTTATTTCAGATTCTTCCTGTTAACTA
>JBJFHC010000164.1:0-3055 GCA_051893275.1 Erysipelotrichaceae bacterium
GTTCGTTTATTGAGTATCCTGTCATAAATATCTTGAAGAGTGATGAGAAGAGGAGCAAAAGTCCTGTGTGTGCAGGTTCTTATGGATTTCTGAGTGATACTAAAGAACTTGTCGTTCCAAATATTTATGTTGCATCATTTGATAAGTTTGGAATAACTCTGACCGATAAACTGGAAGAAGGTGTTTACTATGTTAATCCATATATCCAAGGAGAATATATAGAAGCCAACCAGTATGCTTTATATCTAAAGGGCGAAAGAGTAAGAGAACTTGTTCAGATAGCTGAAGTTCTTGGTGCTAAATATGTCAGTGTTTCTTTTGACATAAAGGAGAGAAAGGTGGAAGAAGTCAGTGGCAAACTGAGCGCAAAACAGAAGAAGAATCTTCTGGAGTTTGAGGCTGAACAAAAACTAATAAATTCTCTAGAGCTTAAAATCGGAAAAGATAGACATATGAGTGGTCACAATCATCCTGAAAGACCACAGCTTATATATTATAAATACGATAAGGACATTTTGGATCTTATTGAATCACGTATAAATGGAACCAATCCAGTAAACAGAGAAACATACAGGGTTTCTTATGCAACTGCTTCACAGGCAAAACAAAAGGAAGCACTGAAAATAGACGCCGCTTTAAAAACTCTTAATTTGCATGTGAAACAGCAGCTGTCAACTTGTTATGCTGTTGAAGAAGCGATAAAGATGAACTATACAATAGAGTTCTAGTCATGAAATGGGGGATATATGGAATTAATTAAAGTAGTATGCCCACATTGTGGAGCGGTAATTGAACAGAAGATTGATGGTAATAAGGAAATCAATTGTACATACTGTGGTGGAAAGATATTAATTGATGATGGAGTATATAGAGAAGAAGTTACTGAAACAAAGAATCTGAATATCAATAAGAATATAAACAAAAATTTAAATAGCACTTTCAAAACTCATCATGTAGATGAGGAAAAAGTAATAAGAGCCAAGAATGAGAGAATAGGAATTATTCTGTATGTGGCTATACTGTTAATGTTCGTGGCAATTTCCTTTTTTGGTGGCTACAAGTTAAGCGATTCAAAAAAAGTTGTAATGCCAAATGAAAGTGTAAAAGCTAACTTTGCTGAAGCAGTACTCGGCAAAGCAAAAGAAAAGAGCGAACTCATTGTATTGGAACAGGAACTTTCGGTTGAAGCTGAAGTGGAAAAAGAAGGCTTATTCAACTGGGGTGTGTTTAAGAAAAACAAGACAGTAACATTTAATGGTGTTGCCCTTTATACTGTCAACTTGAAGCAGCTTAGAGAGAATGATATAGTGGCAAACAGTGACCGTAAAACGGTTACCATATATGTTCCAGAAGTTCAGCTGCATTCGATTAATATTAATCCCGAAGACATCAAACTCGGCGATACTAAAACAGGCTTATTGTCATTTGGCGATATAAAGTTTACTTTAGATGAGTCGTTTTATCTGCTTAGTCAGGGCCAGGATTCGTTATACGAAAAGGCAGAAGAAGATGAATGTTTTAACAAGGCAACCAAAGCGGCCGAAAAGGCACTAGAAGACCTATTTGGCGATGTTATCAGCGCGACTGATTCTAGCTATAGACTGGTTATTGAATTCTATTGATTTGAAAATTATTGTTTGGCCGATGTAAATAATTTCTTATTTGTACCAGAAGCGAAGAATGTTTACGTTCTAGACTAAAACTCAATAAATTCTTCAATTTAAGCATCAAAAAAGAGAAGAATGATTTAAAAACCATTTCTTCTCTTTTAATTATCACTCAATAATATATCTTACCTTATTACCGCTTCCTGATACTGTTAGCCTTCCTTCATCAACTAATTCACTTAGGATTTGCGCTGATTTGGAAGATCCGGCATTAATAAGACTCTCAGTCTCTCTTCTGGATATAAAACCATTATCTGATACATACCGAATAATCATGTCTTTTTCCTCAGATCTGTCTATGACTTTTTTATGAGTGGCTGTTGTATTGACAGTCTTGTTAATCTCATTGCGATTTGGAAGGGTTACCCTGAATACGCCCTGTGCAGTTTCAAATACGGTTTTTGATTAAAACCCTCATAACCCTCCATGATTCTGCCAATCCCAAGTCCATAGCTTTCTATTAAGCCAATTCTGTAAAGCAGTGCTGCCAGATTGGCATTTCTGGTTAAAGAAGCACCAAGGAAGATATCATCTATAGATAATCCAGATACCAGTCCACCCAATGAAATAAACTCCATTCTGTCATCATAAATATTGATTATTGTGCTTCCACTTAAGGAATAATCTCTATGTACAATGCAGTTAAGCAAGGTTTCTCTTAAAGCCTCCTGAGGATAATCTATTAAATCACTTCTGTCTAAACCATTGAATGATGCCTTGGTTTTGTTACATAAATCCAGAAACTGATAAACATCATTTGACTGTTTGATTATAGAACCTTCAAATTCTCGACGTTCACGTAATACCTTTTTATCTGTACCCTGGAAAAGGGCCACTTTTGTCGTTACTTTACACTGATCAGATAAAATAAGTGCCAGATTGGTATAAAGATTATCGTCACCCAGAAGTTTCAGTGTATGCATCTGAGGTTTTCCAAACTTAAGATTTTTTTCAGTCATTTTATGTTCCAGGGCATTAAAACTTAATTCCTGCTCAATGCTTCGGCATGATTCATATGATATTCCGCTGTTGAGAATGATCATTTCCCTGATTCCGGCATCACTGACAGGCTGTGAAGAACTTCTTTTTCGAACATATACTCCTGAAGGTTTCAGACCTTTTTCCCTGATGTAGTATGGTCGGTTTGTACCTGTGCTTATTAATATTTCAACTACATTTTTGTGTTCAATCTGAACAGTTCTTACATTAACAAATGGCATAACATCCGGTGAAATTGTGTCTCTTAGAGAATTGGTAACCTGCTGCATAATAAAATCAGGATTTTCAACACCGCATGCTTCTCCATTGTTTCTTACGCCAATAAGGATGGTACCGCCGTCGGCATTGGCGAAAGCTATCACTTCTTTGTTTATATCAGAAACATATTC
>JBJFHC010000165.1:0-3029 GCA_051893275.1 Erysipelotrichaceae bacterium
GTTAGCATAGGGTAACATAATTGTGTTAGCAATAGCTAACTGAGGTAATTTATGACATTGAATGAAGCAGAATTAGGTGTAAGCTACAAAATCAAAGACATAGAAACAGATGACGAAGAACTCAATTCTTTTTTGTTTTCGCTAGGCTGCTACTCTGGTGAAGAAATTACCGTAGTCAGCGCAAAGCCCAAGTCTCTGGTTGTGTCTTTAAAGGATGCCCGATACAACATCGATAAAAATCTGGCGTTCGCAATCAAGATCTGAGGTTTTATTTTGGCTTAATAGTTAGCAATAGCTAACCAGGAGGGAATATGAGAATAGCTTTAAGTGGGAATCCAAATTCCGGCAAGACAACGATGTATAATGCCCTGACCGGCAGAAATGAAAGAGTCGGCAACTGGGCTGGCGTAACTGTTGATAAGAAGGAATATCTGATTAAGAAGAACTATACAGACAAAGAGGTAATTGCGGTTGATCTGCCTGGTGCCTATTCTATGTCACCGTTTACTTCAGAGGAATCGATTACTTCTTCTTATGTCAAGAATGAGCATCCCGATGTAATTATTAATATTGTGGATGCGACTAATCTTTCCAGAAGCCTTTTCTTTACAACACAGCTGCTGGAGCTGGGGATTCCGGTAGTAGTCGCCTTAAATAAGAGTGATATTAATGAAAAGAAAGAAACTGTTATTGACAGGGAAAAACTGGAAAAAGAGCTTAAATGTAAAGTAGTAAATACCTGTTCAACAAATGGTGAAGGTTTAAAGAAACTGGTAGAGACAGCTGTATCTGTATATGGATCTAAACAGGACAAACCATATGTGCAGGGTGATGTTGATTTAAGTGACAGGGAAGCTGTAAGTATTGCCGACCGTAAAAGATTTGACTATGTAAATGAAGTGGTTAAAAAGGTTGAAACCCGTAAGGTAGTTACAGCTGAAATAAATAAAGATGATAAGATTGATGAAATCTTAACCAATAAATGGCTGGGCATCCCTATCTTTGCGGTAGTGATGTTCCTGGTATTCCAGATCTCTCAGGTCTGGGTAGGTGCACCGATTGCCGACTGGCTGGTCGGCTATCTTGACAGGTTCCAGGAATGGGCTGGAATGATGCTTGAAAATGCCAATCCTTTGCTTAGCGCATTACTGGTGGATGGCATTATCGGTGGTGTAAGTGCAGTTGTGGGATTTCTGCCGCTTGTAATGGTGATGTATTTCCTGATTGCGCTGCTGGAGGATTCAGGCTATATGGCCAGAGTGGCTGTAATACTTGATCCTATATTTAAGAAAGTCGGACTTTCTGGTAAATCAGTAATTCCTTTTGTGATAGGTATTGGCTGTGCTGTTCCTGGTATTATGGCCAGCCGTACAATCAAGAATGAAAGAGAAAGAAGGGCAACCGCCATGCTTACTCCCTTTATGCCCTGTGGGGCCAAGATACCTGTAATTTCCTTATTTGCGGGCGCCTTCTTCGATAATGCCGGCTGGGTAAGTGCCTTAATGTACTTCACCGGTATCATTCTTATCTTTCTTTGTGCACTGCTGATTAATAAAATAACAGGCTATAAAGCCAGAAAGTCCTTCTTCATAATCGAACTTCCTGAATATAAACTGCCTTCACTCAAGATTGCGTTTATGTCGATGTTAGATAGAGGCAAGGCCTATATTGTAAAGGCCGCTACCATTATTCTTTTATGCAATACTGCTGTCCAGATTATGCAGACCTTCGCCTGGAACTTCTCACCAGCTGAAGCAGCCGATGCGTCAATACTGGCTTCAATTGCCCGTCCATTTGCCTATCTGTTATTGCCGATAACTGGAGTACTTTCATGGCAGCTGGCGGCAGCGGCTATCACTGGTTTTATTGCCAAGGAAAATGTTGTCGGTACTCTGGCTGTCTGCTTCGTCGGACTGGAGAATCTGATTGACAGCGAAGAGCTTGTAATGATGGAAGGTGCTGGAGCTGAGGTTGCGGGTGTTATCGCCATTACTAAAGTAGCTGCCCTGGCCTATCTGATGTTTAATCTTTATACTCCACCATGTTTTGCGGCTATCGGTGCCATGAATTCAGAGATGAAGTCTTCCAAGTGGCTATGGGGTGGTATTGGTTTACAGTTCTCTGTTGGCTATACTATCGGCTATCTGGTTTATACTATCGGCACCTTAATTACGGCACCTGAACTATTGAATATGACAGCTGCCATTATTGGCGGACTTGTAGTTGTATTAATTATCATAGTTATTGTCTCAATAATTATGCATACCAATAAGAAAATTAAAGAGGAGTATAAACTGGCTTAATGGAAAATGTAATTATTATATTAATACTGCTGATTATTGTATTCTTTGCGGGCAGATATATTTATTCACAGAAAAAGAGTGGAGCTAAATGTATTGGCTGTTCAAGTGGTTCATGCCCTCATTGTAAGAAAAAGTAACTTGTGTTAAAACATAAATATGAACACAAAAGAAAATATATTAAACAGAAGAAGTATCCGTAAATTTAAAAGTGATTCTGTAGATCAGTCATTGATTGATCAGATCATTGAAGCTGGTCTATATGCCCCAAGTGGAAGAGGTATGCAGTCTTCAATTATTGTTCAGATTAAGGATGAAAAAGTAAAAGAAGAATTAAAGAATCTTAATGCTTCTATCATGTCGGCCGATACCGATCCCTTCTATGGTGCACCAGTTATTCTTATTGTACTTGGTAATAAAAAGAGTACAAACAGAGTGTATGATGGATCATGCACCATGGAAAATATGATGCTGATGGCTAATGACTTAGGTTTAGGCTCAGTCTGGATTCATCGGGCCAAGGAAGAATTTGAAACTGAGTGGGGAAAGAATCTTCTTAAGTCACTGGGTATCAATGAAGAATATGAAGGTATAGGTCATCTGGCTATAGGCTATCCAGCTTTCTCTAATCCTAGTCCTGCACCAAGGAAAGAAAACAGAGTATACAGCATATAATCATTATTTACACTATTTTAATAAAAGGGCATCTATTTAGCAGATGTCCTTTTT
>JBJFHC010000166.1:0-3010 GCA_051893275.1 Erysipelotrichaceae bacterium
CTGTCCATTTCCCTTAATGATTTCTTATGCTTATGATTTTTAAACAGCAGAAAAAGAATCAGAAGACCCAGTATTATAATAGTTCCAGCAGTATAATACAGCTCATTTCCTTTTTGAATACTTGACTCGCCATATTTTAATGCCATGTCTAAAAGCTTTTCATCATCATATTCATCAAGACAGCTTTTTATCAGTTCAACCTTTTCAAGATCCATTATTTCGCTGAAACCAATATAAATATTCTTACCTTTAAAATTTAGAAGATAATACTCGCTTACACCATATAATGCCATATTCTTGTCGTGCACAGACACTATATCTGTCTGATTGTTTTTAGCCATCTGTTCCTGTCTGTTTATTTCTCCTTTAGAAACGTAGACAAATTCCAGTCCAGTTTTTTCTTCTATTTCTCGATACATATCGACAACAATTCCTCTGTACTCACCGCTTTTTGCATCATAATACTCAAGTGGCGATAGATCAGGATTGCCACAAATATATATTTTGTCACCATCTGTGGGATCACTGTTAAAATCCAAAGCGGCAGCTTCTAAAGGTATAAAGATTAATATTAACAGAACAGTCAAAACCTTTTTCATTTGATATCTATCTTCTTTCTTTCAATTCTTCCCCAGGACAGTTTTTTCTTATTATATCCTATTAGGGCAGTTGCCCTGACAAACGCCATCACAAATCTCAGACCGCCAATTTCCGCAAAACACAGCATAACAGCCTTAAGAACATCACTCAGCGAAATCTTCAAATCAGAAATCTGCACCCTGGCAAAAAAAGCAGTCAGGGTCAAGATGCAGCCAAAACCAGTGTAGACTGCAAGAAACATAATCATAAAAGGAACATTTATCAGATCAATAGCCCAGGCGATAAACATCGAAACTAAACCAAATATTTCAATGAAAGGCGATAAGAATTCAAACACAAAGAAATAAAGATAGGACAGGGCAATCATACCGAATTTTGGATTCAGAAGCATCTTAATATGCTTAATAAGCGTCTGGAAAAGACCAATATGCCATCTTTTACGCTGCTTCCTTAAATCCCTCAGATTCTCTGGTGCCTGTGACCAGCAGATGGCATCTGTGGCATAACGAATCTTATAATCTATATCATTCAGGATACAGTATTCATGAAGCTTGACAACAAGTTCCATATCTTCGCCCATTGTGCTGGAATCATATCCGCCTGCAGCTACTACCACATCTTTTTTAAACAGACCAAAGGCTCCGGAAATAATGAGTGATGCATTGAATTTATCAAACAGAATACGTGAAGCCAGGAATGAACGATCATATTCCAGTACCTGCATGGCAGCTATAATATTATCTGGCAGATGATAGTCCAGCACTCTGCCGTTTTCTATTTTTACTCCATTGCAGGGCCTGACTACTCCGCCAACCGCCACAACATTTCTTTCCTCGATAAGTGGTACAACTATTCTGCTTAAAGAATCATACTGCAGCACGGAATCCGCATCCATACAGATAAAATAAGGATATCTGCAGATATTGATTCCCATATTCAGCGCATCGGCCTTGCCACCATTTTTCTTTCTGACCAGTGTCAAAGGCACTTTAAGGTCTCTGGCCTCATAGACATATTCTTCTCTTTGACAGTTTATTCTTTTTGGTATCGGCCGTTCAATCAGCTGCATATTAAAAGCTTCCACCAGTTTTTTAGATGTATCATCTCTTGAACCATCGTCAACTACTACAATTTCATACAGTTTATAGTCCAGACTTAATAAAGACTTCACCGTTTCTACAACCGTAACCTCTTCATTATAGGCAGGCACGATAATGCTCACGGGTATATAGTAATTCTGATGAATTGCATTTTTCAGCTTTTCCTGTCTTCTTTTCTGATACAGTTTAACTGAACCAAAAACAACCGACATAAAAAGAAAAATAGAATAAACAACCATATATATCACAAAGAAATAATTAATTACTTCCAGTATTCCTTTAAGAACAGTATATAAATCATCCCTGATTAGCATATTCTCTCTCCTTAACTTTTTCTCTTTTTAAGGAATAGGCGGCTATTTCCCTGGCATAACGGTCATCGCCATCAAAAATATCAATCAGGTCAAAATAATCAACCCCCAGTTTCCGCAAAGAAGAAGCAGCACTGTTTCTTACATACCAGTTTCGATCGTGAAGAAGCCGAATCAGAACCTCCCTGGTTTCAGGATAATCGTAAGAACCTAAAGCGGCCGCTGCCACAGTTTTAAGCTCAAAACCCGCTTTATCATCGCTTATACCTTCCAGTATCTGCCTATAGGCATCATAATAAGGATATTTGCCAAAAAACCTGATACAGGAATAATAAACTTCACTGTTCCTCTTGCTTGATGACAGTACATCAAAAACCTGTTCAATATATTTTTCACCATCATTCCCAAACCTGAAATATTCCAGAATAACCAGCTGAATATTCTCATTAAAATAATGATAGTCATGCCATAAACTCTCATCAAGTTCCTTTTTATCTCCCCCGAAAGACAAAAGACCATCACAAAGAAGCTTATCGTTATGATAATAATCACTGTCATTAATAATCTTAAGCGCCTTTAATACAGCTTCGCTGTTACCGATGGAATATAAAGCCTCCATAGCATTCTCCCTGGAATAAAGCGAAGAATGTCTCACAAGTTCCAGAAGCGTTCCAAGGACTATATTATTATTTGTCATAAAAAACAGCTTATATTTTTTAATAATATAGGGAAAATAAGCGGCCTGAAGTTCTTCTTTCTTAAGATAAATCTGAGTCAAATCAATAAACACTGGAGTAAGTGACTCCAGATAAACTTTAACCTCATCTTTATTTTCCTTTTCGAGTGTCTCCAGAGCCAAATCAAAAGCCTGAAGATTATCAATATTCTTCAGTTTTCTGTACATATATTTCTGGTGGTTTATATCAGTTCCCTTTTCCAGCTGTTTTCTGATTAATTCAGTAAACATATCATTATTCTTATTCAGTCTTTTATCCTGGA
>JBJFHC010000167.1:0-12190 GCA_051893275.1 Erysipelotrichaceae bacterium
ACGGGAATATCTATGAAGCTTAACACCCCCGATGGAGAAGTCAGGATCTTTTGGCGAAAGATTGGAGTAATTGTTCATATTGAAAACCTGCTCATTAAATGGCGGATTATTGGTCATAACACCAAATTCATTATTATAGATATGTAATCCATCCTCCATAAATTCTGCCACAATGCATCTGCCCTTCTTGTCCGAAAGCATCCAGTGCAGTTTGGCAATCGGCAGCTGTTCATTAAACTGGGTATCTACCAGATTGATTTCCCTTAATTTCTTCTCTGCTTCATCCACATCTTTGCAGACAGCCAGGATGTAAGGGATAATTTCAAAAGTCGCAATATTGGTTTCATTTGGCTTAAATGAATTATAGACGGCATTGCCCACAAAATTTAAGCCAGCCATGCCTAAACCCTCTTCATTGATGGCATCATAGAATAATGGCGTATTATTAACCACATGAGCCATACCGACCATTGCATAGTGTTCCTTAAGTTCACCCTCATGGCGCAGGTTTATCACAAATTTTCTTGGCATTACCACAACTTCTTCTCCATAAGAGAACTCATAGTCCAGGTTTCGGCCAAAATAAGTATCCTTAGTTTTATATTCAGCACAAGTACACATTCTGTTGTACCTCCTCATTAATATGGTAACTCAATATTGTGAACTATAGATGAAAAAGTTCTCTGTCTTTACGCTTAATATAGAATCCAAGAAACACACCACATACACAAAGAACAATCATCAAAGACCAGGTTACAGTACTTCCAAGATTATCATACAGAACACCAGTTAAAAGCTGGCCAATACAGACAAAGATGGAAGCTGAAATATTGGATATTCCAAAGATTCTTCCCCTGAAATCAGCTGGTACTCTTCTGGTAAGATAGGGATCTACTGCCAGAGTATTAAAGATTTCTCCCCAGGTAAAAATGAGCATGAGCAGATAATAAACAGGGATAATACCCTTAAACAGCACAAATAACACATAAGAAATCATCATCAGGACAAAAGCCGTAATTATCTTATATATCTCGCCTATATTCCTGAAAAATCTGGTAATAAGCGGGGTAAAGAAAACCACTACAATACAGTTCATGGTATTGACCGTGCCATAGATTAATGCTCCATTTTCCCCATGTACTGCCGACATGTCTAAGGGCATCAGATAGCCATACTGATTATATAAAGCCGTATGCAGACCACACATTACAAGAAACATTACAATTATCGGATATTTCTTTAAAACGCTTAAAGTATTGCCTTCAAACTTCGTTTCCTCGACTTTATTGCCACTTTCAACCTTTTTAACTTTAAGAAAAAAATAGATCAGTACAGTTGAACAAAAAATAGAAATACCATTAATCCCAAAAACCAGATTAAGATGATTCTTATAAAGGATGCCGGCAATGGTTGGCGACAATATCATACCGATATTGGTACCCAGATAATTAAGCGAATAAGCTTTCTCCCTGTCCTTAGCTGGCGTCATATCGGCAACCAGCGCATTATATGATGGCCACTCCATTGACTGCACAATAGAGCCAAAGGCAAATATTGCCATACTTACAATGTTCACTTCATTAAAGAAACAGTACAGGCAGCAGACAACTGAGACCATATCACAGATATTGATAATCTTCTTTTTATCATAGTGGTCAGCCAGCTTCCCGCCCAGCAAAGTCAAAGGCATCTGGATAATGCCGATTATGACAATAACTATCGAAATAACTGTCGCACTGAGACCTAGCCTTTGTGAGAGAATAAAGGTCAGAATGGGCCAGACCATGGAACCCATGGCGGTCATAATACGGCCGATAAAAAGAATATAGTTTCCTCTATTTAAACCCCTGTACTCACTGAAAAGATTCAGTTTCGCCATATCTTGATATCTCCCAGGCCATTCTTAAGTCTGGTTTTACAGTTTCCATCGCCCAGAACATAATAGCCGTTTCTAAATATACATTCATGAGGCTTAACGTTGCCCAGTCCGGTTTGAGCTTCAATTGAAAGATTATCAGAATTAAGTTTAATATCACCGGTTCCATTCTTGATATCCAGATTATCCAGGCAGTTTCCATTAAACTTCACATCCCCGCAGCCGGAAGTAATATTAAGTCTTTCATAGCTGCCAGATATCTTGGTGTCACCCATGCCCGAAGAAATATCGGCTTCTTTAAACCGGCCATCAATCTTGACATCACCCATCTTATTGTTCGCAATCAGTTTATCAGCTTCTACGTTATTTATTTTCAGAGTGCCCATGCTGACATCGACGTGCAGAGTATCAGGCTTCATATTTCTGATTATCACATCACCAGCCCTGGAAATTACTTTAATATTCTTCATGCTTTCATCCAGGCTTATTTCCATGTCATTACTGTTAAAGAAAATAAAACCCTCATTCCTGACTGAACTATAGACAGTTTCATTATCATTCTCGATAGTTTCATAGGGCTTATCACTTCTTATAAAGAAATGATCCCCACCATTAATCTCGATCTTGCCGGCTGCATTATCAAACACATAAAGATGTTCGTCTGTCTTAATTGTCAGACTTCTGGAAGAAGAAAGTTCCTTTTCCTGATTAATTAAACCAGACACAAAGTCTGAAGCAGGACCTAATTCTTTTATAATATCCTCTTCACTCAGACCCCTGGCTTTTCCTTCCATAAAATATTCTTCAACATCATCAATCACATCATCAACAATCTTGCCATCAAGCTCTTTCAAACCCTCATAGAGTTCGCAAATATATTCATTCTTAGTCATCTTAATCATTCTCCCCAAGCAGTTCATCCACCGCTTTTTTAAATTCATTCCATTCCTTTAGCTGTACAGCTAAATAATCATTGCCCTTATCCGTCAGATGATAATATTTTCTTGCTGGTCCGCTGTCCGACTCCACTAAGTAAGTCTCTACATATTCCTCCTGTTTAAGCCTTTTAAGCAGCAGATAAAGCGTTGCGGTTGTTACATCAAGTACTTTTGATATATTGTCGCAAAGCTCATAGCCATATTTATCCTTCTTCCTTAAAGAGTATAAAACCACAATATCCAGGATCCCTTTTTTAAACTGCGTATTCATACACCAATATAATATCACTAGCTATATAATATTACAACATAGTATGCAATAAAAAATAGCTACCTGATTTTATCAATAGTCAGACGGTGAATATCTTTCACCTTATATAGAGAAACAATCTCATCCAGTCTCACTGGCTTATAGCCGATGACGTTGGAACAGACATTGTAGCTGAAAAAATCTTCATTGTCTCTTTCCAGTATTTCACCACTGTGATTATGTCCATGAATATTGATGCCGAAAGGAAGAACAACTGGCTCATGACTCAATAATATTTTATTTGATATAAATAAAGGACCCTCATATATTTCATCTACATAGGGCTCATAATTAGAAACGCCTTTATCGTGATTGCCCAGTACCAGCACCTTATATCCTCTTAATTTCTTCAGATATTCAGGATTGCCTATATCTCCAAGAATTATTAAAGTATCGCATCTTCCAACGCGACTGTTTATCATCTTTACCTGTTCATCAGGACCAGGCCACTCAGGGTCCATTAAAGGACAGTCTGAGTCTTCAAAATGAGTATCAGAATAAAGCCATACAGGTGACTTATAGTGTTCAAAGGGTTTATAGAGTTTAACTTTCATCTTTTCTATTGTATATCATCGGATATTAAAAGAGAAGAATTATTTCTCTTCTCTATTAAGATAGGCTTCCATCTGCTCAAACATCTTATTAAGCTTCTTTTTGCCTCTTGATTCCATTAGGCCACCAAAGATACCCAGTGAACTCTTGCCGTTTTTAGCCTTATATTCCTCTTTATAAGTAACCAGGGTTTTACCATTACAATCACTAAGTTCATAAGAAGTAGTAGTAATACCGGCCAGTGTTTCAAAGGCTACTGAGTATTTTTCATCTTTTTTGATACTTTTAACGGTAACTACCGTATTGGCTTTCTTTTTCTCATTGCCTTTGAGATTCTTTTCATAAGAGAAACCGCTGTGCAGATCTCTGGCAGTGGTATTAGGCTTATATTTCTTGATATCCTCTAAAGCCGAATTGATTATGAGTTCATAGAGATCATGACGTTTTACATTCAGTTCTTTTTTTATTTCCATATCTTTTATTTCCTTTTAACAATATTATAATGTCTCAGGTATTCAAAAGAAAGTCTATGGCCTCACTTACTCCATCATGATCGTTGTCAGCTACACGGTATGTTGTATAGTCCTTTAAGCATTCATCACCATTGCCCATCATGAAGGAAGTACCAGCTACCTTGAAGTTGGATATATCGTTTTCACCATCACCTATACAGGCTGCTTCTTCTTTTTGATATCCCAGTTTTTCATAGAGATATTTAAGGGCATTTCCCTTGGAAGCATTTATATCATATACCTCAACATAATTATCATCATAGGCTTTAAGCAGATTTTCATATTCGGAAAGTATCTTACTTACTTTTATTCTGGCCTTATCAGAAAAATAATAAAACTGCAGTTCCTCGATATTTCCACCTTTATTATCGATATATGAATTAATACTCCTTACGGAGAAAGACTCAGCTGCGTCTTTCCCATAGACAATTCTGCCCAGAGTTCTTAAGGGTTTGCCCTGCAGTATATATTCATTATTAATATGAATGGAAGTACCAACATTTTTACCCTGACATCTTCTGATAACTTCTCTGGCAATAGTAGAATCAATTGGTTTTGAATAGATCACTCTGTTTTCTTTAATATCATTGATTGCTGCCCCATTGGAAGATATTACATAGCGGTAGAGGTCTCTGTTTCTTAAACCCAAAGGAAGACAGCTCAGGGCTCTTCCGGTAGTTGGTACTATTTCTATACCGGCTTCTTTAGCTTTATATAAACTGTTAAGTGTTTTATCGCTTATTCTGTGTTTAGAGTTAAGACAGGTGCCATCCATGTCGATAGATAGAAGTTTAATGTTCATATCTTCATTCTAAAGGGATTTAAAATACTATTTGACCATCAGAAACAGTGTTTTGGGTGGAAATTAAACTCTTGGCGTGAGATTGTTTAATCTATAGTATTCTTCTTTCTGTTTATACATATTCTTATCAGCTTTCGTGATCATTTCATCAATTGGAGAATTATTGTCACTGCAGTAACCCACAGAAATACTTAAGCTGTCATTAAGATAGCCGTGCCATCTTTTCTGGGCCTTTTTAAGATTTCTTAAGGCCTCATTGATTTCATTTATATTCATTGTACATATAGCCACAAACTCATCACCACCGGTTCGATAACATTTTCCATAGGCTCCAAGAACATGCTGTATACATCTGGCAGCCGCTATAATCAGTTCATCACCTGCATCATGTCCCAGAGTATCATTGGAGGTCTTTAAACCGTTGATATCAATAGAGAAAACTGTAAGATGATCAGGCAGTCTGTCCATCTTTCGATATGATTCAAGATCTTCATTATAGCTGTACCTGGAATATAGACCAGTCATGGCATCGGTCAGGATAAGTTTTTTCTGGCTGGAGAGAGAATCACCCATTCTCTGCTGCACAAATTCAGTGTAATGAATATATAACAGTATAGATCCCAGAGTTAAAGAAAGTGCGGATGTACGGATATCCTTAATGAATTCCTGCATAAAAATGCCAAAACAGGTCAAAAGTACCACCGCAAAAAGCGAGAGCCGATTATGTTTCTTAAACTGTTTTGAATATTCAAAGAATGATATAAACAGATACAGAACAACCAGAAGATAGACAGCCATATAAAAGAAATAATAAGGTCCATGCTGATAGAAATTAAATTCATCAATATAGAAAAACCAGCCGGTAAATATCGATATTATCTGTAACACTGTATTTATAATAAGAATATAAACTATCCAGGGTATTCTTTTATAGTCAAATACCTGCATCGCAAAAGTAAAGCCAGTAAGCGGAGTAAATATATAATCCATAGCTTTAACTGCTGCATGAATTCCTCTTGTATATTCAGGTGTGCCATTTAAAAAGATACCCAGCCACTCGGATAGGGTTGCGATAATAATAAACAGATAAGTAATATAGAAACGTCGCTTGGTATTTTTAGAAAGACAGTTGTTCTGTTTAACCAGAATAGCCAGTACACAAAGCGAAAGACAGGACATTAAAACTACAGCACTATAATTTTGCATAATTAAAAGGCAGCTCCTTTGAGGGTATTTTTATCATACTCTCAAGAAGTTGCCTTATAGTTGCCTAATCCAGGGCATTACAGATATTGGCCTGTTTAATTACATTTTCCAGTTCTTTAGAAAACAGTTCAGAATTCATTGTCGAATTATCAAGCCAGCGTTTTATAGATGCGACAATGGCATCTGAATAGAAATGAATTTTGAAATCACTTGAGTCATCTTTTTTATAAGTATTTAGAATCCGAAAAAAATGATCATGAAGATGCCATGAGAAACAGTTCTGTCCCTGTATCATAAACACCTTGCGATAATATGTGCTGTTCTCAAAGAAATAATCACATAGCTCTCTTAAAAAGAAGGAAGTACCTTTATTGCGATAGACAAATCCTGAATAATCACGGTCAAAAATCCAGTTTACCAGATCATATTTGTCATGAAAATGATAATAAAAACTTTTGCGGTTAATGTTGCAGTTTCTGCAGATATCCGCAACTGAAATTTTGGAAAAATCATTATCCCTCATCAGTTCTTTAAAAGAATTTGCCAGGGTATTTCTGGTGATACGTGTATCGGTCAATTTAATCCTCCGTCAGTCAACACATCCCATAAATTATAAATACTTCCTTGATACATGCATTCTAACAAAAGGCCCTCATAGTTTCAACCATCGGGCCGTTTTTTTTTTTTTTTATTTGGGCACTTTTTAGATTCTGTCCCCTTCTTTCATTTTTTTCTTGCAGTCATACATCGCATGGTCTGCCCGCTTGAATATTTCCTGGAAACTCAGGTCAGTATTTCGATCATATACAGCCATGCCATAGGCTATAGATACCAGACCATTTTCAATCTGTGACTTATTAACTTTAGGTTCACTCTTATTCTTTAATCTTGAAAGCAGAAAATCACGGTCAGCATAGTCTTCATTCTGGGCAATTATCACAAACTCATCGCCACCAATACGGTAGACAGGTGAATGCTTATAGATTTCACAGATGGTTTTAGCTGCATTCTGTATTAAGACATCACCCAGTTCATGGCCAAAATTATCATTGGTCTGTTTAAGACCATTGACATCACAGACCACAATCGCAAACTCAATCGGTTCCCTGATACACATCAGCTGCTGAATCTCCTGTTCCTTGTCTAGGAACAGAGCACGGTTTCCCACCTTGGTCAGTCCATCACGGAAGGCAGCAGACGATAATTCTTCATTTTTATTCTGCATATTCATCAGATTATTATTCATCTTTAATACATAGGCAAAACCAAAGAACATCAAAAGGCAGACACAGATTAAGACAATAACCACTATCATGGCATTATTCTCAATAAAATCCGAAATAGTATAAGGTGTCTCCACATATTCAACCGACATCAATGAAGAGGTATTAAGCTCATTCTTTGAAGCAAAAATAACCCGATTAATAATATCCAGCAGACGGGTATTGTTTCTGGAAGTGCCAAGACAGATTTCGGCACTGCCACTTAATTCATAAATCTCCAGGCCTGAAAACTCATCAGTCTTAATCAGACGATTTAAAGAAGAAGATGTAATAATAGTAGAATCGGCTTCACCCTTTATTACCTTGTCAAGACAGTCCATTTTATCATCCACAATGATTCTTTCACTATCCGGATAAAGGGCAAAAGAAGCACCAAGCTGAATTGCACTGGTTCTGGTGATGGCCAGAGTATCCATCAGTTCATCATTATAGTCACCTTTATAAATCAGAATAAGCGAAGTCGAGGCAATAGAATCCGAATTCATGAAACCACCCTGCTCAGCCAGATAGTAATCTGAATATAAAGGGCCAAAAAGATCAATCTTTCCTTTATCGGCATCACTTAACATATCAGCGTAATTATTATAGGCAACAGTTTTTACATCAATATTAAAGGCATCCTTAAAATTATCGATAAGAATAGTGAATAAACCAGTCATATTCCCGTTATTATCTGCACAATATGGCAGATTGTCATCCAGATAGCCTAAAGTAATAGTATAGTTATGTTCCTCAAGCCACAGCTTTTCCTGTTTACCCAGATATGGTACCGATAAAGGTGAAGTAACATATTTAGAATAAGTTGCCTCATTATAGTAAGGATCAATAGTCTGAATATGACGCATAGCATCATTAAGTTCCTTCAAAACCTCTGGCGAGTGCTTGGATACTGCAAAATAGAAGTCAGCTGTACCAATAGAAACAACCGGCAGATATGAACCATTGGAAGCCAGATTTGGCATGACCATGGCATCTACTTCATCATTAACCAGAGCCATAGCTGCTTCATTAGAACTTGCATAAGATACTATATCGATATAATAATCATTAGCCCAGGCCCATTCCTTTAACAGACCTTCCTGATAGCTTCCCTGAGTTACCGAAATTTTCTTGTTGCATAAAGTTGCCGGAACATCAGGATCAATATCCGGATGATCAGGTTTACAGAAAATATAGTAGTTCTCCCTGCCTTGAGGCAGTGCTGAAAAATCCATCACCTTGGCTCTTTGGGCAGTATAGGATATATCGCCCATAATATCTATTTCACCCTTTTCCAGCTTATCTAGAAGTTCAGGAAAAGAACCATAGACATATTCATATTTCCAGCCGGTATAGTAAGAAATTCTCTGAAGATATTCATAGCCAAAACCGCTTTTATATTCCCCTTCTTTTCCTTCCTGATAGTTTTCATAGATGGTATAGCCTACCTTAACTGTTCTTTCTTCTTCAGCTTTTACAGGACAAATAAAAAAGTTTAAGAGTAAACTGAATATAAAGGTGAATAAAACTATAGAATTAAAATATTTTTTATGCATAAACAAACCTTATATTTATTTTACACCAAAATAAAAGCTCTTTATGAGCTTTTACAGCAATTAGTCAAGAATAGTGCATTCTTCATATTGTTCCTGTTTGTCCCTTAGATGAACACATAACTCTGTCAGTAAGATTATAAAGACACAGCTATCATAAACAGCGAGAATTATTTAAATAAGCTGTCGCCAGTAATAACATTCTGGATAATTTCCGAATACTTATTGCGTTTATAATCACTGCCACAGATTAAAGTAATATGTATGGCATCATCTGTTCCTGTTTCTTTTCTGAATATAGACATTCTGTTTAAAATTTTTTCATATTCATTAAAGTCCAGGGAGTAAGCTTCATTTGTAAACTTCATTTCGCAAAGATTAATTACCCCATCTCTTCTGACAATCAGTAGATCAATCTGGGCTCCATTATCTTTGTGATGGCTTTGCCATGACAATTCGTCTGTTTCAATGCCACTTATACCCAGAGCAAGCTTTATCTGCTGAATATGATTAAGACATACAATTTCAAAAGATTTACCTCTCCAGGAATAGTATCCTGGAGTATTTATGTGCTTTTGCCATGATTTAAGAGTCTTATTGTTTAAAAACAGAATACTGAAAAGCACAAAAGGATCAATCAGCTGATAGAAAGACTCTTCATCTTTTTTGGTGAAATTGTTGAATCTTCGAATAAATCCGCACTCCTGAAGTTCTCTGAGGTCTTTTGTCAAAACAGATCCTCCACCGATCTCGGCTACTTTAGACAGTTGAGTTCTGGTAAGACCATAAGGATTTTTAGCTAAAGTCTCAAGAATAGCCATATGTTTTTCAGGCTTATTAAAAAGTGAATAAAAAAGGCTGTAATACTCATCGTGGAGATCTCCATATTCCTTAAAACATAATTCATCAACATTCTGTATCAAGCTAAGTCTTGAATCCATGAGATTAAGATAATACGGAATGCCACCAAAAATCATATAACTTTCTATCATCTGACTTCTGTTCATAACTATATTATTAAATTTAAAGAATTCCTCACACTCAGACAGTGAAAATGGAGCAAGGTGTATACGCCTGGTTATTCTGTTATGAAAACCCTTGCGGTCGTAAATGAGGTTATTAATAATCCACGATGTAGCCGAGCCACATACAATCATCACTATATCTTCTTCACTGGAAGCATAACTGTTCCAGAAATATTCTAGTGCACTCTTAAAATCCGACCTGGCGGTATCCATCCATGGCAGTTCATCAAGAAAGATTACTCTTTTATTATTGATAGGCTCACGATACACTTTATCGCTTTCCAGTATTCTTCTAAGTATTTCAAAAGCCTCAAACCAGTCAGATGGTATCTTTTTTTCTTCATGTCCATACTTAACAAGGCTAGAATGAAAGGCTTTTAACTGACCGGCAGTTTTCTCATTGGCAATACCGGTTGTATAGAAAGAAAAATTATTGTTAAAGTATTCTTTGATAAGATATGTTTTTCCTACTCTTCTGCGGCCATATACCGCAACAAACTCAGGCCTTTTTGATAACAGACACTGCATAAGACAGTCTTTTTCTCTTTCTCTTCCAATAATCTTCATATTTTCACCTAAATCCTTTATATTTCGCCATATTAGCTATATTTAAATCATGTATGGCGATTTATAAGCTATATTTATATTATATTTCGCCAAATACTACTTTTCAAGCATTAAAAAAGCCGGAAATCCGGCTATTATGGCGTCCTCGAGCGAATTCGAATCGCTGACCTTCCGCTTAGGAGGCGGATGCTCTATCCAGCTGAGCTACGAAGACATAACGTGTATATTATATCAAAGAAAAAAGGGCTTGCGCCCTATTTTTCATTTTTGAAGGATTTAAATGAAAAAAATCTATTTACATTATTAAGTATAATCATGAAATGTGTTAAAACTGTGAAAACTTTACACTTTTTATGAATATTTTTACATTATTTGTTTCAATGGTTTTAAGATATACTGATTGTAAGAGGTATTCAAATGAAGAAACTGATAATAATCATGGCCTTATTTCTGTTAACAGGCTGTGCAACAACCAAAATGAGTGCTAAACAGGCCATAGACAAAATGTCAAAGGAAGACAGCTATATCATTGTAGATGTCAGAACCAGAGAAGAATATGAAGAAAAACATATCAAAGATGCCATCAACATTCCCCTGGCTGACATAACAGATGGTATATCTGAAGTACTGCCAGATTTTGATGAAAACATCTATGTTTACTGTAGAAGCGGTAACCGCAGTCATCAGGCAGCAAAGAAACTGACAAAGCTTGGATATACCGATGTAGTTGATATGGGCGGTATTTCAAACTGGCCGGGTGAAACAGAATGAGTGTAAAGACTATCAATGAATATTCTGATACATTAGATGATAGAGCTAAAACCAGCCTTGATTCATTCATGAAGTTTATGGAATCAGCTTATCCAGGTATCAGATTAAAGATATCCTTCTAAATGCCAATGTGGCTAAAAGGAAGAAAGATGAATGAGAGCTATATAGCCATATCTCATTCAAAGAATTATTTCTCCATCCATTTCTCTGATGAAGAAACAGTCAATAAGCTGTTATGAAATTACTGGCTGTAAGCATGGCAAAAGATACATCAATATAGCTTATGATGATAAGTCATTTGATATAAACTGTAAAACACGATTTAAAAAAATGCCAGGGATTGATGAATCTCTGGCATTTTAATAAGTTTGGTTAATTAGTGAATCTTGCCTAAGTTGTAGTAGCAGTCAGCACCTAAGTACTCAGCTACATCACCTAATTCGTCTTCGATTCTTAATAACTGGTTGTACTTAGCAATTCTATCAGTTCTGCTCATAGAACCAGTCTTGATCTGACCAGCATTTAAGCCTACTACCAGGTCAGCGATTGTTGTATCTTCTGTTTCACCAGATCTGTGAGATACTACGCAAGTGTAACCATGCTGAGTAGCCATCTTCATAGCGTCTAATGTTTCAGTTAATGTACCAATCTGGTTAACCTTGATAAGGATAGCATTCGCAAGACCCTTTTCGATACCTTCCTTAAGAATTGAAGGATTAGTAACAAACAGGTCATGACCTACTAACTGAATCTTCTTACCTAAACGGTCAGTAAGCTTCTGCCAGCCATCCCAGTCGTTTTCTGCAAGACCATCTG
>JBJFHC010000168.1:0-12151 GCA_051893275.1 Erysipelotrichaceae bacterium
GCAGAAATGGGAAAGTGGCAGATCGTGTCCAAGTGGTGATAATCTCATAAGAATCTGCGAATCGTTCAATATTTCTATTGATGAGTTTTTGGGCAGCAGAAATGATTTCAGACTTAAACTTAATTTAAAATCTGCACTACATATTCTAATGATTTACGCTGTAATATATATCATACTAAGACTTCTTTTTTCTGATTTTAAAGAAACAAATCTAACTGGCGTTCTCTTTACAGAACATCTTAATTCCTATCTGCCTGACTGGATATTAAGTTCAGGTATTTACTATATCTTTGCGTTTATCTCAGCCATGCTAGCTCTGCTTGGCAATACTAAAGCTTCGTTGTTTTCGATAGCTGGTGTCATTATTGGTTTAGTTGCTGGAATGATTTTTGGTCCCAATCCAGAAGGCGCATATTCTGGAAACAGTCACTATGGCTGGCTGATTTTTATTATCTGTTATTTAATATCAGCTTTAACAGGATTATTAATCAGCAAAAATAGTATACCTTCCAAAAGTCGGGACGTATAATTAGATAAACAGGAGGTTAACCCATGGAAAGAAAACTTGATGAAAACGAACTGGAAACTGTAAGTGGTGGCTCTGGAGCTAAAAAAGAAGCTGATAAATATATCTGCACATGCTGCAACGTTACTTTTACACCTGTAAACGCCTGGGCTGTATGTCCAAAATGTGGCAAGAGAGACAGCGTTAGAAAGGTTAAATAATATAGTTTCAGACAGCCTTTAAATCATTTAAATATAAATCAATTATATTTTCCTGATAGGCTGCCTTTTTATTTTGTTTAAGGCAATCTATTGTTTCCTTTAATTCTGCCGCATCTATTGTATTAAGAAGTGACATTCTCTGCTCATTTACATCTTCATTTGAAATAGCTTTAAGATAATCATCCTTGTCCATATGCCAGAAATGAATATATTCGCTGTTAAGTTTATATAAACCATAGGCTATCATTAAACCTTCCGGATCCATATCACCGGCATAGTATATTTCCTGCTTAGATTCTAACAATAATTCAATTAATGATACTGCGGTTGTTGAAAGCTGACCTGAAGTACAGATTAAAGCTTTATTACAGTCTTTCTGCAGATGCGAGAACACCATTTCATTTTCAACTATATAAATATTATTATCATCACTATATGCTGAAACCACATCTTTCAGATTGGCTGCTGAACAGATAAAAGGCTCACTGTAGCTGTAACAGCCCTCGGCTCCTGCATGAAGTTCTTTTTTATTTTGAAGATGTACATTATAAATGACTACATTCCCAGCTATTTCATCGGTAATTATTCCGGCACTTTTAAGAAGCAGTTTCCAGTCTTTAGCACTTCTTGGATATTCTGTTCTATTAATGAAAGCTAGTGCATAGACAATAAGCTTGCCGCCTTCGCTGTCTCTGTCCAGAAAATGGGGGTTGCCAGATATCTTTGAGGCAAATAGAGCCAATGGAATATTATTAAATTCATTATTATTTAATAAACTTAAACCATAGACAACCTGATTAAAAATACTCAGGTTCTTATCCCTTGCCACAATAGGAAAACCATATCTGCCGGTATAGAACATTTCATCAGCCCAGGCTAAAACAGAATTTAATGAATTATGACATTTAAGAATATTATCCATTTCATTTTTAAGCTGATTCTGTCTTTCCACTGCCAGCATCATTTTTTCCATATTATTTAATATTTTATGTCCAAAGTAATCTTCCATTACCTCTTTCATATCTATTGGACCAAAACGGCTGGAATTAAGACAATTTATAAATTCTTCAACCTTTACCGCTTTTTCTGGCTTATAGCCCAAAATACCGGTAATATCTTTTATTTCGTTTTCTTTTACTTTAACCGTTCCCGTAAATGAATTATATGAACCATATTTCTTTTTGATGGTATTCATAAAATCGGAAACATTTTTAGTCTTAAGATACTCTGCACACTCCTTAGAACTCATCCAGATACCTTACCTTTCCATTCCAGATATAGTTAATAATCGTAATAACTGATGAATTAAGCGGTCTTAAAAGCTCACAGATTCTAAGTCTCTTAACGCTCCTGTAACAGCCCCACAAAACCTGAGAATTCATAATATAGTCAAAATCCAGATCCTCTACCATCTTAAACATTGATTCAATATTCTTATCATCAACACCCGCAAAAGCCTCATCCAGCGCAATAATTCTTGGATGATCTTCTTTTAATGCCTTCTTATATTGGGCATTAACAGCCGCAAACAGTGGCACATACATCGCCATAGCCTTTTCACCACCGGAGAAACGGTTGAATCTGGCATTGGTCAGATCCTGTTTTGGATTATTAGGTCTTGAATACTTCATTCTGAATTCAAACCACTTTCTATAATCCAGAACCTCTCTAACCAGACTAAGATAATTGATTATTTCACCATTATCTTCCATGCGCTGCTTCTCCTTGGAAATTTTAACTCTGAAATGATTGGCTACTTTTATTTCATCCTCTGATGTAATCATTTCCTTATCCATGGTCAGTATCTTTTCAAGATCTTTTATATCCATTTCATCAGCTTCGCTTTCCACCGGTTTCCAGTCCAGTGAAAAATAAAGACCCATTGAAGTATCCATCGAACTCATCAGCTTAGACATCTCCTTAACCCAGCTTCTTGATTCATCAATTCTTGAAGTCAGCTTCTGGGCAATAGTCTGAGATAAAATATCCTCAAATATTTCCCTGTCCTGGTCCTTAATTAACAGCTCAGTTTCCGCTATTTTATTCTCTATTACCTCATTAAAATTATTGATTAACAAACGCTGGCCATTCCAGTAAAGCTTAATAACCTGTCTTGAACGCTCAGGCATATTATCGCCAAAACTCTCATCAGCCTCACCAAAAACAGATTCAATTGAAGGATTATAGGTAACAAGCTCCGAATTATAGGATGTATAGACATTATTGAGTCTCTGCAGCATGTCAGCGGTAGTTTTCTGTCTAAGAGAAATATCTTCATATTTAAGCGCTTCTTTAACGCATTCATCCAAAGACATATTTCCTCTATCAAACAGCAGATTCAGACTCAGTTCTTCCTCAAAATAAAGCTTCAGGAAATTATATTCACTGTACTTCTTTTCGTAGATATTTTTCTGACTGTTGATTCTTTCCTCACTGTTATCAAGTTTGTTGTTTAAAACAGCTATTTCATTTGAAAGCTCTTCTTTTCTGTTTAAATAATCATTTTCTTTATTATGAAGATTTTCAAGCTTTAAGGCCTTTTCTTTAAATTCCGGATTATTTAGATAAGCTTTCAGATTCTCGATAATCTTTAACACACTCTGAAGCTCAATATTAATATCATCTTTTTCTTTATATAAAAGATCAATATCCGCTCTTTCATTATCCAGAGTATCTTCTAACGAAGAAATAATCGCTTCCTTTTCCTTTAGGGTATTTTTCTTAATATGCAGCTTATTAAAATCTTCTCTATAAATATCTAACGACTCTATTACCTGTTCAATATCTTTAATACTTCGGGAATATGGCAGATTTCGACAGCTTCTGATCATATCCTGATATTTTTCATTCTTTTTCTGTTCAAGAATTATAGAGTTATTTTCCAGTTCCTGCTGCTTCTTTATTATTTCGTTTAAAGACAGATTAATCTGGGTAATCTTTAAGACAATACTATTTAATTCACTTAAATCTGGAATTGAATTATATTCTTCATTCATTCCCTCGATTGTGGATAATATAATTTCCAGTGAATTTTCAAGCTCCTGGTGGATACTTTCCTGAGCATCTATTTCGCTCTGCTTATTTCTTAATAATTCTTCTTTCCTGCGTTTTCTGGCTAAAACACCAACATATTCAGAAGTCTTTTTATTGCCTCTTCCCTCAATTAAGCCATGACAGAAAACACCATTTTTATCAATCACAAAATCCTTTCCAAAACCAGAAAGTATTTTATTGACTTCATCATTAATTTCCTTCGACAGGCCATCTTCAATAAGCAGTTCATTAAAAGAATAATGCCCTTTAAATTCTGAATGAATAACTACATCAAGAAGCTCAGGATATCTTTCTTTAATAATGTGATAGTCTTTTTCGCTTACTACCAGGGCATCAAGAAGCCCAGCCTTAGATAATGCGGATTCAATTACGGCCTTTCTTTCTTCACTTAATTCGTCATTAAAAGTAACTGTTTTATAGAAAGGAACAGCCTCTATTCCTTTTTCTTCTAATACTTCTCTGATATGCTTCGATTCATCATCTCTTTCTGGTTCCATATCTTTCTGAGAAAGAATTTCCTGATATTCTTTTTCCAGTCTATTTATATCACTTAAAACATTATTTATTTTATTTTCATATTCCAGCTTTTTTGTTTTCTGAACATCAAGTTTCAGATCAAAGTCTTTTCTAAACAGATTATTAAAGACAATCATGTCATTACTGCCTTCATAGGAAGAAATTATTTCTACAGCTTTATGTACCGTGTCCGAATCTGGATTATAGAAAAGATTATCCTCCATTCCTTCTAAAGAAGTAATAATCGAATCCTGAATATTCTGTTTATTTAATTCTGCCTCTTCTTTTTCTTTTTCCTTTTTCTCAAGTATTATTCTGTGTTCATTTTCTCTGTCCTTGGCTTCATTAAACTGCTTCTCAGTTAATGCATGTTCCTTTATAGACTCCCTGGCAATAACTAAAGAACTGTTCAGATTCTTAATCATTGATTCAATCAGATCAATATTTAAATCCTTATTCTCCTTAATCCAGGCTGTTACTTCACTATGAAAATCACCCTGAATGTCAGAATTAAGTTCATCCATTTCCTTGAGAATCTTATGACAGCCATCAAACAGATACTGGCAGTCTTCTTTTATTTCGTTTACTTTCTTTTCATCAAGGTATATCTGGGACTTCTTATTCTCAATCTGTTTATTTTTGTTTACTAACCTGTTGTTAAGTTCTGTGCTCTGTGTTGTCGCATTAGAAAGCTTACGGTCAATATTCTCCATTTCCGGATCAAGGTATTGAGCTATTTCTTCTTTTATGGCTTTAAGATCTGCTTCCAGAACTGATTTTTCATTTTCATCTGAATTTAATTTTTCTTTATACTGTTCAGTTTCATCAATCAGATTATGATAAATGTTTTCTTCATTTTTATAATCAATTGAGGCCTGTTTATATCTGCTGGCTTTTTTATTAAGCAGATAGGCATTATATTTTTTATATTCTTTTAAGATACTGATTAATGATGATTTAGTCTTTTTATAGTCGCTTAATTTCTGCTGAATGGAATCCATTTTTTCCATAGCCTGAACAAGACTTCTAATATCATCATCAGATAAAGTCTGCAGAGATTCATTCAGTATTTCATAGACCTTGGTTGGTTTAAATTCTTTAGACAGTTTAGGTGATCTTACTTTGATTAATAAATCTACAAACTGTTCATACTGATCTATTCTTTCAAAACCAAATAGATATTTATTTACATATTCCTTATACTGCTTAGAGGAATCAGTAAATGGAGTGTTGTCTCCCAGGATTTTCTTCAGTTCGTTTTTTTCATATGGTATCTTTACCTTACCACTTTGACGATAAAGATTAAGATCAATGCCTATTCTTCTGCCATCCAGTATTACAAAACCCCAGAAAGACATTGGTCTTCCAGTATGGGCATGCTGGCCAATGCCGATAGTAATATATTCTTCACTTTCTTCTTTTTTAAATTCCAGATAAAGGTAGCCGGTAGCATCTTCTCTTTGGCCATCGAGCAGGAAGTAATACTCCATTTTTCTGTCCTGGGAACCAAAAGGATCCAGCCTGTTTGGGCTTCTGTCGCCATCCAGAATAAAAGGAATAAAAGACTGAGTAGTAATTGATTTACCGGAACCGTTCTGGCCTCTCAACAAGAGTTTTCCATCTTCAAAATAGAAACAGTCATCTTTATAGACCCAGAAATTGACAAAACCGATTCTGTTCATTTTCCATCTTTCACTCATTTTTCTTTTACCCCCATATTATTTCCATAGCTTCCCTTAATCAGCACAGCTGATGGATAGATAATTACCTCATTATCCATTATTTTGATTAACTGGAAATCACTTAAGTATTCCTTTATTCTTCTTAAGTATTTCTCTTCACTCATTTCCCGATATTCTTTACTCCATAAAGCAGAATATTTCTTTTTGATATCAATAAGTATTTTGTTTAATTTATCATTATTCACATGAATCAGATCATTTTCATCAACAGTAAATCTTCTTAAATCATGACAGTAAGTGCTGACATAATCGGAAAACAGCAGGGCTATATCGCTGATCATGGAAGTGCCTGGATGTAATAAACCAATACCATTTTTATCAACATAAACCAGAGCTGCCATATTCTTCGAATAAACCATTTTCATGCCAAAATTGTCTTCTGCCAGTTTAGAAATCTGTTTATACTGATTCTTTATATAAAGTGCATCTGCTGAATTTCCATTTTCGAAATACAGCATTGGACAGGTAAAAAGCTGTCTGAATACTCTCTGGCTTCTTAAACTTCCTCTTTCATCCTCAAGTTCATCAAATCTTTTCTTTTCAAAATCTTCTATTGAATTAAACTCCCTGATATCTATCGGAAAAGAAGTGGCAAAATAGCGAGATACACCGGTATTTTCATAGAGTACTTCGGAACTGCTTTCACCTGCGAAGTTTTCGCTTCTTCCTTCATAGACTTTTAATAAATGTATTTTCTCGGCATACTGCAGTACTCTGACCAGCGATTTTCTTTGTGAGAAGCTTGTCCAGTCAACTTCTACTTTTTCACTTAATACCGCTTCAATATAATGGATGAGTTCTGATAAAAGAAACTGTGAATGTTCATCTTTATCTTCCAGGTACATTAACAGGGCGCAGAGAATTATATAGTCATGAATATCATTAAAGTCATCAATGCCCATAAAGCTTTCGGCATGCGAAGGTATTTTTTCTATTTTAATTAAACCTTCAACCGCAATTAAACGCCATCCCAGTTTTTCAACAATGAAGTTTTTATAATTATTTATATTTTTACGGATTTCAAAATATTCTTCTTTATCGAAGTCTTTTAAAATCCAGTAACTGTCCATGAGTTTTTCCAGTGCGTTCATTCTTCAAACCTCATCTCATATCTGGGCATAGTTATGTTTCCATCCTGACACTTCAGTGTGCATTCGCCTTCTTTTCTGATCAGTTCAAACTTCTGACCATATTCGGTAATGCTTCTTTTATTTTCGCTTAAGTTGGCACTTGATATCCAGCTTAAAAGTGTAGTGCGCACAAATTCCGGTACTGTCTCTTCAATTGATTCAATATCCAGTATTCCATTATTGATATAGCGGAGCATATAGTTTTTCTTTTTCTCTGCTTCTTTAAGATATTTTTCTTTCTGTCTGGCTTTTTCTTCTTCGTTGTCACTGAAGCCTTCTTTTTCTCTTTTTTCACGATAGCTTCTGGAATTTGAGCTTAATTCAACTTCATCGCTTTCTGAATTAAAGGCACTGGTTCTAAAAGATGGATTTTCATTTTCATGAAGCAATCTGTAATGTTCAATATTCTGAATACCGAAAAAGTGAGCTGATAGTTTATGAGCTTCTTTAAGATCTGCACAGTTAATAAACATTTCCATGAATTTTTTATAGTCATCTTTACGACTGTAGCCATAACTGTTTATGGAAGCTATGGTAACGGCTTTTTCAATGACATTACGGATAATGTCGTTAGTAATCTCAAGTACTCGAGTATATTCAGCCGGATGGCCATTATAGGGCAGAAACCAGTTCTTAAAGGCATGATATTTATTTCTGATATCCTGTTCAAGAACATCTTTATTTGTATCTTTATTGATTACTCTAGGAATATCTAGTTCACTCTTTACGACCTTAGTTAAAATAACATTCTCAATTACTTCATCATTCTCTTTAAGCATCTTCTGAATGCGTCTTGAATGAATCTGCATCTGATAGATAAATTCCTGAAGATATAAAGTAAATTTCTCCTTATGATTGACAAAGTCCATTACCTGTACAAGCACTTTTACATCAACAGTATAGAAGTCTCTCAAATAATCCTGATAATTCTGATTCAGTGTTTTAAACACATCCTGCAGATCGTGCCACCAGTCATAGATTTCATCAAGATTCCCGTTTTTAAGTGTTCCGACTTTATCGAGCAGATTCTCAATCTTCACAAAATAGTTGGCTGAAAGGCTTGCTGATTCAACACTCAGATTCTCCAGCCTTTCGGCCAGTCTTTCGATTTCTACCGCCTGTTCAGTCATTGAATAGCGAAACTGACGGTTTTTATATTCCGCAATAGTATGGACAATACCAGGATCCTGGATGGCGTTGAGGTTATGCCATAAGACAAGCTGATCTAAATCAAGCTTGAGATCATCCATTGAGTAATTCTTAAAGTATTCATCCTTTTTCAGTTCTTCAAAGATGTCTTCTTTATAAAGCTGAAAACGCATCTGTCGATTGGCTATATAACAGATGCGCATAATTGCCCGATATATTCTGGCATTAGGTACACAAAGATAGGATACCTCATTTATGGCTTCATAATAATTATTCATTGTTCAGTCTTTCTTTCAGTTCTTTTATTTTAGTTTCAATCTGTTTAATCACTTTAATAAATTCTTCATCAGTTTTACCGCTAGGATCTTCCAGCATCCAGTTATCATCGAAGCTTCTTCCAATATATGGACAGCCGACATTACAGCCCATAGATATCGCAATATCCACGTTTGGAATATCATTTATTAACTTTGGATGCTGAGTTTTCTCCATATCAATATCATAGATTTCTTTCATCAGCCTGACTGCATCAGGATTAATATTATTCTTCAGTTCTGTTCCAGCTGAATAGCTTTCAAAAACATCAGACGCAAAATGCTTTCCAAGTGCTTCGGCTATCTGGCTTCGGCATGAGTTGTGTACACAGATAAAGGCTACTTTCTTCATTAATAATCTCCTTTACTATTCTACAATGATATACTTATTTCATGAAGAATTTTAAAGACTATCTTGTAATTACTATTGGATCATTTATTGTCGCCTGCTCTGTTTATTTCTTTCTGGTTCCAAGTCACTTAACCATCGCCTCCATTTCCGGTCTGGCCATCATCCTCAGCAATCTCATCCCATTACCGGTGTCTAATATTACCTTAATACTGAACATCATCTGTCTGATACTTGGCTACTTCCTGATTGGCAAAGAGTTCGGTGGCAAAACAGCCTACGCTTCTATTATTTTCCCTGTTTTCATGGCGATACTGGAAATAGTAATTCCAAACTATGTATCAGTACTAGAAGAACCGGCTCTTGATATGTTCTGTTATCTGTTTCTGGTAAGCTTTGGCCAGAGTCTTTTGTTTTCGGTAAATGCCTCCAGTGGCGGCATAGATATCCTGGGTAAAATTCTGAACAAATATTTATATATTGATTTAGGTAAATCAATTTCCTATATCGGTTTAGTTATTGCCATATCTTCAATTATTTTCTATGATGCCAAAACAGCAATCCTATCAATACTGGGAACATATTTAAATGGCATAGTCCTTGACCACTTCCTTTATCAGTCCATCGATATTAAAAGAGTATCTATAGTCTCTAAGCATTATGAAGAAATCAGAAAATATATCGTTGATGACATTGTATCTGGCGCAACACTTTACGAAGGCTTTGGTGCCTATACTATGGAAAAGAAAATGGAAATAGTAACTCTGGTAAATAAACATGAATATGCCATGCTGATGGACTATGTTAAAAAAGTTGATCCAAAAGCCTTTGTGACGGTCTATAACTGCAAGGAAATAATGTATAATCCAAAAACGAAGCAGTTAAATACCGTTCAGAAGTAAATATTGCGAATTCATTAAAACTTAAACAAAAATTCAGCTGTCGATTAACAGTTGAATTTTTATCTTACAAAGTTGGTCGAAACTTTTATATTCTCTGGATGACAAATATTGTTTTCTTTTCCAAGTTCAATGCATTTTAAAAGCCACGCCATATTCTTTCCAAGATTATACATAGTCATCAGTCCTTCTTTATCTTCCTTTACCTCTTCTGCCTGAGTTCCATAGACATGGTTCCAGTAGGTGGAAGATACTATTGGCATTGAACAGATCGTAAAGTATTTATTTATCACATCAAAAGAAGCGGTAGTACCAGCTCTTCTGGCAGAAAGAACGGCAGCAGCTGGTTTATACATAAATGCCTTAGACCCAGAATAAAACGCTCTGTCCATAAATGATAGAAGCCTTCCGCTTGGATGAGCATAATAGACAGGTGAGCCAAAAACAAAGCCATCAGCTTTTTCAGCTTTTATCACAAAATCATTCACAATATCATCAATTACACATTTTCCCAGTGTACGACACTGTCTGCAGGCAATACAGTCTGAAACTGGTTTGTTGCCTATAAAGATATATTCTGTTTCAATGTCCTCTTCATTTAGCGCTCTTCCCACTTCTCTTAAAGCCATATTAGTGCAGCCATTATCCCTTGAGCTTCCATTTACAAGTAATACTTTCATCGGTTTAACCTTCTTTCTTTAATTAAATTATAGATTCCGGTACTAACTGTCGGTCAAGCACTTTTTGAGTTCTAAGATTATGTAGTATTTTTAAAACTTACAGATAAGGCTTTTATTTAATTAATTCTTCTATATCTTCAATAATTGAAAGATCTTTATTTCCACCACCCTGAGCCATAAAAGGATTACCACCGCCTTTGAGATTATATTTGCAAGCCAGCTGTTTAAATAAATCGTTGGCCTTGATATCGATATCCTTATGATGAGAAATAATCAGATGCATTCTTTCATCAGCACAGTTAATAAAGAAAACTGTTTTCTTTGAACTGTTAGTAATAATAGATACAAGTTTAGAAAGATTTTTATTATCAAAATTATCAAATACTTCAATCAGATTTTCTTCATCTTTTTCAATATATTTATTTGCCAGCAGACTTAGATAATCATTATTCAGAACATTATATTTATTGACACTTTCCTTAAGTTCAAAGTTCAGCTTATCAATTGCGCTGTCTATTTCATAAACCGGTGAAGCCAGCCTGGCAGAAGCTTTCTTTAATACTTCATACTGCATATTATAGGTATTCTTAAACTGTTCACCAACCAGGAAGAATATCTTATATCCTCTGGTTGTTTTTTCATATCTTTCTATCTTAAACATCTGCAGATATCTTAAACTTGGCACATGAATGCAACCGCACATATCAAAATCAATATTGCCTATTCTGACGGCTCTTAATTTATCATGTTCCAGTTTTTCATCTCTGACTAAGCCCTTAACTTCCTCAGGAGATGGATAAAATATTTCAACTTTAAGATCTTCAATAATGGCATTATTAACCACATTTTCAATATCCTTAATTATGTCATCATTTATTTCCTTAAACGCCATTTCAGCACCAGCTTCTTTATCATCATTAAAGAAGGCTACAGTTCTTGCGTCATAGTGTTTATTTATATATGAACACATAACATGCTGTGCGGAGTGAATCTGACTTCTGATGATTCTGTCTTCTTTATTTACTTTTACATGGACATTGCCACCAAGTTCTTTATCCAGCAGACAATATAATTTATCATCAATAATTCTGCTGCCAAGAATTCTATAATCATTTATAAAAGCTAAGTCACTATGCTGACCGCCACTTTCATGATAATAAACGTTGTCTTTTAAATGATGCCAGTATCCTTTTTCATCTTTAACTACATCTATAACTTCAGTATCCAGTTCTATATCTAGCCAGTTATCATAATGTTTATTAAGCATGTTATTCCTCCGAATTCAACAGATTAAGTTTAACATGTCTATTCCTTATTATGAATGACAAATAAGTATTACAGAGTTTTATAATTCAGAATTTATCTATCACCCTTTTTTAAAGCTATGTTTGCTGCTGCCCTGATTACTCTGGAAGACATCGTGGCTCCAGCTATATCATCTACTTCAGTACTATTTTTCTCTTTTATTTCATCAATAATCATTTCAGCTTTTTTGCCCTTGCCACATTCATGTCTTAACAGTCTTATATTTTTGATTACATGATTTTCAATATCTACTTCAACATCAACTTTTACCAGCGCAGTCTCCTGTG
>JBJFHC010000169.1:0-12132 GCA_051893275.1 Erysipelotrichaceae bacterium
GGCATTTTGGACCATTATAATACTGGCATATTATATTCTTGCGACAATGCTGCCGATTGATAAGATAATCGGAAAACTCTACCCTTTATTTGGCATAGCTCTTATTTTAATGGCAATAGGCATAATTGGAGGATTGTTATTAGGGGGATATAAGATTCCAGAAATAACTCTCACAAATATGCACCCAGAAGGGCTGCCAGTATGGCCCTATATGTTTGTAACTGTAGCCTGTGGTGCCATCTCTGGCTTCCATGCAACCCAATCACCTCTAGTTTCCAAATGCATGACCTCAGAAAAACAGGGAAAAAACATCTTCTATGGTGCTATGATAGCCGAAGCTGTAATAGCCCTGGTCTGGGCAGCAGCCGGTACATCCTTTTATGCAGACAGCAGCGAGCTTTTAAAAGCCCTCACTGATTTTGGCCAGTCCGCAGTAGTCTATGAAATATCCAGTGGCGTTCTTGGATCTTTTGGTGGCATACTTGCCATAATCGGAGTTGTTGCCTGTCCTATAACCTCAGGCGATACAGCCTTTAGAAGTGCTCGACTCATACTGGCTGAGTGGACTGGCTTAAAACAGGATAAACTAAAAAACCGCCTGCTTCTGACATTGCCACTACTTACAATAGGAGCTGTACTTACCCAGATTAACTTCAATGTACTATGGCGTTACTTCTCCTGGAGCAACCAGACGCTGGCCATGATTGCCCCATGGTGCATTGCAGCCTATTTTATAAAAAACGGCAAGGGCTTAAGCTTCCTCTTGTCGGCAGTTCCTGGTACATTCATGACAGCGGTAAGTGTAACTTACATTACGATGGCTAAAGAAGGTCTAAACCTTACATCATCTATTGCCTATCCTGTAGGTATAATTTCAGTTCTTGTGGCTTTTGTATGGTGCTGCATACACGCCTATAAACACAGTAGTATAAAATATCATTAATAGATGAAAAAGCAAAAACACTCTAATTACTATTCATGTATAAACAATAATTTTTAGAATACATTTATCTAAGTAGCATCTACCATTTTTTCGACAATAGTATACACTTCGCTGCAAGGATTCCTGTTTATACCTGTATTCCCTATATTGTCATGGTATATCTTAAGTTTTTTACAGTTTATTAGTGCATCCTGGGTTTTATCCAGTAGTAAATCTGTAAATTCTTTTTTCTTTGAATATTTTGGGATATGTCTTTTCAGATTATCTATTACTTCCAAGCAGGAACCAAAAGGTTTAGAAGTGAAACAGAAATGCTCCAAAAACCACACTTCAAAACAGGGGTTTGATGTGAATATCAGAATGCCATGTTTACTTGCCAGTTTTCTGGCATCATTAATTTGTTTCTCCTTTGTTTTTCCAAAATCCGTATCAAAAACACATGCTGCAATATCGCCATTATTTATATCGATTCCTGCTTTTTTAACCGATTTAATTACATCTTCAACAATTCCAACGGGATCTGTCTTATTGCCATCAGCTATTTTAATCTGATACTTTCTAAAATGTCTGCTAATAGAAAGAAAATAGATACTCTCGGTTCTATTATCACCTTCGGCACCTATAAGAATAATATTTTTTTCTTTTCTATTGTGGAATTCTCTATTTTTTCTCTCTAATCTTCCCATCCAATTCCTCCTGGTATTACAATCGGAATAGCACCATATCTGCCAGCCAGATAGCCTTTTCTGATGTCTTCTGATTTTCTTGGAGAAAATTCAGAAAGGGAATAGAAATCAGAAATTCCGGTACTGTTATCTTTTTCTACAAAATAGATCTGGTCTCTTCTAAAGATATCCTGATCCAGCAAAGAAACATCATGAGTATTAAAGATAAGCTGAGCACCATTTGTGTTAAAAGAAGAATCATTAAACAAATCAATAAGATATCTTACCAGTGATGGATGAAGACTGGAATCTATTTCATCGATTATTAAAACAGATCCATTCTTAAAGACATTCCTGATAATTGGCCCATAAGACAGAACTTTCCTGGTACCGGCTGATTCCATAGAATAGGGCAGAGAAATCAACTTATCTTCTTTGCCATTTTAACCTTATGAATTATGTCCAAGTTCCATTCGCTAGACGTTCTATTAATATAATCATCCATTCTTTGTGAAATAGATTCTAACTTTTTAGAACGAAACATAAAATCATCGATATTAAGATCTGCATGATTGACAAAGTCCAGCACAAAGTTTTTCATTTCTTTTGAATAATCCTTAACAAATTCTTGCACAAATGCTTCATCAAGATTTTGAGAATCATAGATGCTTATACCATTCTTAAACCACATATATGCATCCTTTGTCAGTTTACAGTTCCAGAAAGCGGAACAAGAAAGAAACAGTTTGCTTTCATCTGTTTTATCAATATATTGTGATAAATCTTTTTTGTTTGTCGTTGAAAACTTATATTCGACAGTATTCGATCTCTCAAAAATAAGTGAAGGTTTTTGAGAATTATATACATAGAGATATTCATCAATGATTCTGTCTTTCAAAACTGAAAATCCATAATCATATTCTTTACTGTTGTAAATAAATGAAAAATCAAATCTAGACTCCTTGTCTACGCTTGTTTCATCAAATAGAAAGGGGATAGCTTTATTGCTTATACGGTTTGAATCTATAACATAAGAAACCGCCGTTTTCATAGCTTTAAACAGATTTGATTTACCTGCAGCATTGGCGCCATAAATCACAATAGATGGAAGAATACTGTCTTTACCCGTTTTAATCAGCCTTTCCTGATGACTTTTGTCTGCGCTTGCACTGGCACTTAAAACAGTTTCGTTTTTAAAAGACATATAGTTTACTGTACCAAACTGAATCAGCATATTATCAACCTCTTTTCATCTATATAATATCATTTTATAATTCAAATATTACTAATTATAAATGGAAAATATGCAATAAATATGCAAAAATAACTAAATTAAATTAAATGAATAAAGTTATTTATCTCAAACATTCAATTTTAGTCAGTCAGCTGTAGTCTATGAAATATCCGGTGGTGTACCCGGATCTGCTGACGACATACTTGCGATAATTGGTGTTATCGTCTGTCCTATTGACATAATTTCAACTCTTGTGGTTATTATGTGGTGCCTATAAACACGACGAATCATTTAATCAATATTTGTCATATGCACTATAAAGATACGGACTCTATAGTCTTATAAAACCATATCCTGCGCTCAACAGTACTCTATCTTTTGGTAAAGCGTCACCATCTGGAAAGGTATCCAGTTTTTTACATTTGTCATAGAGTTTTGATACAAACTTTTTAGCTAAATTAATATCTTTCTCCTGATTTGCAATCCGGAAGGATATTTCTCTTAAATCCTGCTTTGCTTTATCAGTAATAATTACTTTATACTTCAAAACTCAAAACCATCCAGTTCATTAAGTATGTCGCAAATCGCATTATCAAGGTTCTGTACTCTTCCAAGATTAATATCATCCTGAGCCTGTGCCAGGTGGTTATAAACCGCAAGCCTTGCTTCCACATCAGAGATGTATTTCTGCTGCTCAACAAAGGCATCGTGGCTTAAAATCACAGTATCTTTCTTACCATTAACAGTAATAGCTGCTGGATTTTTTCTTGTCAGTGCTGAAATTTGTGCATAATTTGTTATCAGGTCTTTTGAGGACCTGATAGATAATGTGTTTTTCATGTATATCTATTGTACTATATGATAACATCTTTAATCTGACAGTCTGGTACTACAGGATCAGGAAGATTAAATCATTATAATTGAATAAAAGACAAAAGAAAGCTGGAGCAGGGAAAGTTATTAAAAAAGGCTTCTGTTTATTCAGAAGCCTTTGGATTAACTATTTCTCAGCCTTGATGGCAGCCTGAGCTGCTGCAAGTCTGGCGATAGGTACTCTGTATGGAGAACATGAAACATATGACAGACCAACCTTATTGAAGAATTCAATAGAAGCAGGGTCACCACCATGTTCACCACATACACCTAACTTAATGTCAGGTCTGGTAGCCTTACCTCTTTCTACGGCAACCTTAATTAATGAACCAACACCTCTCTGGTCAACATGAGCGAATGGATCAAATTCATAAATCTTGTTGTCATAGTAAGAACCTAAGAACTTGCCGGCATCATCTCTTGAGAAACCGAATGTCATCTGAGTTAAATCGTTAGTACCGAATGAGAAGAACTCTGCTTCAGTAGCGATTTCACCAGCCATAACGGCAGCTCTAGGGATTTCAATCATTGTACCTACCTTGTACTTCATCTTAGAACCACGAGAGGCAATGATTTCATTAGCTGTTTCAACAACGATATTCTTAACAAACTGCAGTTCCTTTAATTCGCCAACCAGCGGAATCATGATTTCAGGAACGATAGTCCATTCTGGATGTCTGTACTGAACATTTAAGGCAGCTTCAATTACAGCTGTAGTCTGCATCTTGGCAATTTCAGGATAAGTAACAGCTAGACGGCAACCTCTATGACCCATCATAGGGTTAACTTCATGAAGTGACTGAATAGTCTGCTTAATTTCAGCTACAGTGATATTCATATCCTCAGCCAGTTCAGCAATTTCCTTTTCAGTAGTAGGAACAAATTCATGTAGAGGTGGATCTAAGTAACGGATAGTTACAGGTCTTCCTTCAAGTACCTCATATAGAGACTCGAAGTCACTTCTCTGCATAGGAAGAAGCTTATTTAAAGCAGCTTCTCTTTGTTCAACAGTCTTAGAAAGAATCATTTCTCTCATAGACTTGATTCTGTCTGCTTCAAAGAACATATGCTCAGTTCTGGTCAGACCGATACCTTCAGCACCGAATTCAACAGCCTGCTTAGCATCCTTTGGAGTATCAGCGTTAGTTCTGATACCTAAAGTTCTGTACTTATCAGCCCAAGACATCAGTCTTGCGAAGTTACCAGAAATCTGGGCAGGTTCTGTAGCAATTGCGCCAGCATAGATATTACCTGTAGAACCATCAAGGGAAATATAGTCACCTTCATGGAATACATGACCGTTTAATTCAAATGACTTTTCACCAAACTTGATTTCGCCACATCCTGAAACACAGCAGGTACCCATACCTCTGGCTACTACGGCAGCATGCGAAGTCATACCGCCACGGGCAGTCAGAATACCCTGAGCAACATGCATACCTTCAATATCTTCAGGAGATGTTTCAAGTCTTACGATAATAACTTTTTCACCAATGGCAGCCTTTTCAATGGCATCTTCAGCTGAGAAGACAACCTTACCACAGGCAGCACCAGGAGAGGCAGCTAAGGCGTTGGCAATTGGCTTTGCAGCCTTTAATTCAGCGGCATTGAACTGAGGATGGAGCAGGGCATCTAATGACTTAGGTTCAACCTGCATAACAGCTTCCTTGTCAGTAATCATACCTTCATCTACCAGGTCACAGGCAATCTGTAAAGCCGCAGCAGCTGTACGCTTACCGTTTCTTGTCTGCAGCATGAACAGCTTACCATGTTCAATAGTAAATTCCATATCCTGCATATCGCGGTAGTGGTTCTCTAAGATACCGCAAACCTTAACGAATTCATCGTAGGCAGATGGAGAAATTTCCTTTAATTCATCAATTGTATTAGGTGTTCTTACACCGGCAACAACATCTTCACCCTGAGCGTTCATTAAGAACTCACCAAACAGCTTCTTTTCACCAGTTGCAGGGTTTCTTGTGAAGGCAACACCAGTACCACAGTCATTACCCATGTTACCAAATACCATCATCTGTACGTTAACGGCAGTACCCCAGTCTGAAGGGATGTCATTCATACGACGGTAGAAGATAGCTCTTGGGTTATCCCATGATCTAAATACTGCTTTTACTGCTTCAATCAGCTGAACCTTTGGATCTGAAGGGAAGTCTTCACCTTTCTGCTCAACATAGTAGGCCTTGAATCTTCTTACCATTTCCTTTAAGTCATCGGCATCAAATTCAGTATCCAGCTTAATACCCTTGGCTTCCTTCATTTCATCAATGATGATTTCAAAATTGTGCTTAGGCAGTTCCATTACAACATCTGAGAACATCTGAATGAAACGACGGTATGAATCATAGGCAAAACGAGGATTGTCAGTCAGCTTGGCAAAACCTTCAACTACTTCATCATTTAAACCTAAGTTCAGAATTGTATCCATCATACCAGGCATTGATGCTCTGGCACCAGATCTTACAGATACCAGCAATGGATTATTTAAATCACCAAACTTCTTGCCTGACTGCTCCTCAAGCTTACCCAGATATTCAAAAATCTGAGCGATGATTTCATCATTTACTGTCTTGCCGTCTGCGTAATATTGTGTGCAGGCCTCAGTAGTAATAGTGAAACCATAAGGAACAGGAAGACCAAGATTGGTCATTTCTGCCAGGTTGGCACCCTTGCCACCTAACAGTGCGCGCATATCTGCATTTCCTTCAGAAAACAGATAAGTCCACTTTTTACTCATGTATTTCCTCCCATAAGACTTTCGTCTATTTTGCCTTATAATTCTATCATAATTGACAGCTAATTTGCTGTATGCGTTTACAATTCACAATAAGATAAGTTTTTCACAAATATTTGTCCCTGAAACCGCATTAAAAAGGCTTCTTCAATAGTGAAAGCCAGGCAGCTATATAGCCACACAATATGGCTGTATTTCTGATTAATAAATAAGGTATTGCCAATATAAAAAGATAAAGAACAATTGATAATACCGGTATCAGTTTATTATCCTTATTTATTAAAGAGATAGCCGCTCTTAACTGTTTAAAACAAAATAAACCCACAAAATAAAATATAAAGGCATAAAGCACAAAAAATAAAATTTCCATGGAACTGATTATATAATGTTTAAATATGAAAACAGAACAAGGCGCAAGAATTATTATCAATGACTGGCTCCATGTCCAAAGAGAAAATGTTGTACATCTCATTACTGATGAAACAAAGCTCAAAGAAGCTGAAGCCTTTAAAAAAGCTGTAGAAATAAATGGTGCTGTCTTAAAGACTACGGTAGTCAAATGTGATGAAGTACAGTCAGCTGAAGTAATTAACGACATGAAAGAAATCATGTCCTATGCCGACTATGTCATTGGGGCTTCCAGCTTTTCCTTTGTCACCAGTGAAGCAGTAAGCTATATCTTAAAGAAAGGCGCCAGATTTCTGTCGCTTCCCTTATCAACCAATGATGGCTCATCCTTGCTGGAGGCTGAATTCTTAAAGATGTCGCCACTTAAGACTAAATTAATTTCATTAAGTGCCCGAAACAAAATAGATAAAGCCAGAACAATACATATCACTACACAAAAGGGTACAGATATCAGCTTTGATGTCGATAATCGAAAAGCCGGAGTGTTTAATGGCGAATCGGGCTTTATTAATAAATGCGCCAGTGCGAGCTTTGAAATCTACATAGCCCCCAATGAATACAAAACAAACGGCAGAGTCATTCTTGATGGATCATTGGGCTATCTTGGTTTGGTTAATGAAGATACTGAAATAAGCTTTAAAGATGGCTATATTGACTATATTGAAAATAATAAAACCGGCAGAAGACTCAAAGAATTTCTTAAAAGCTTCAATGATAAAGAAATGTATCTGGCAGGAGAGCTGGGTATCGGTTTAAATAAATATTCCAGATGCATCGGCAGATCCTACATTGAAGATGAATCAGCCTATTCTACTTTTCATATTGGCATGGGCAGAAACATTTCCTTAGGTTGAGTACATGAGGCCAGAGGCCATTTTGACATAGTAATACATGATCCAACTATTAAAACCGATAAAGAAACAGTCATGAAAGAGGGAAGATTATTACTGTACAGAAAATATTTTCAGAAACAAATTGTTTAAAATTTTCATAATATGATATAAAATTAGGCCTATATTAAATAGAAAAGGGGATATATAACATGATTAAACTAATCGGTGTTTTAATCGTAATTGTCGGATTCATCCTTAAACTGGATACTCTGGCAGTTGTTGTAGTAGCTGGTGTAGTAACCGGCTTTGTCGGTGGCATGTCCTTTATGGAAATCCTGACAACTCTTGGTAACTCATTTGTAACCAACCGTACAGCCACCTTATTCGTACTTACTTTATCGGTAATCGGTATGTGTGAAAGATATGGCCTGAAGGATAAGGCTGTTGACTTCATTAAATCAATCAAGAATGCCTCTACTGGAAGACTATTGGCTATCTGGCAGACTATCAGAACCTTTGCGGCTGCCTTCTCTCTTAGAATTGGTGGCCATGCCCAGTTTATCAGACCATTAATTAATCCAATGGCCCAGGCTGCCTACGTAGCCAAGTATGGCGAAGCTGATGACAAGGTTGAAGATGAAATCAAGGGTTTATCAGCCGGAACTGAAAACTATGGCAACTTCTTCGCCCAGAACTGTTTCATGGGCTCTTCTGGTACACTGTTAATTGTTTCAACACTGGTTGAACAGGGCTATGAAGTAAGCGCCTTAGATATCGCAGCTAAATCCTGGTATATTGCGATTGCCTCAATTATTGTCGGTATTGGCTACGCCTTATTGTGGGATATGATCTATAAAAAGAGAAATGCAGCTAAAGGAGGTAAATAAAGATGGGTGCAATTTACACTAATATGTCTTTTTCTGCCAAGGTTGCAGAATTCTTCTATATCGTTATTGGTATTGTCTTTATTCTGACTGGTGTAAAAGCCTTAAAAGATAAGGAATGCTCAAAAAGAATCACTACTGCCGTATTCTGGTTTATTGTAGCCTTCACCTTCATTACCGGCTACTGGTTTGTACAGTTCAATATGGCCTGGGTTATTGGTTTATGCGTTGTAGTTATGGCAATTATGTCAGCTGCCGGTATGGTTACTCAATCCAGGTCTGATACTCCAAGTGCCAAGACAACCAGAGCCAATGCTGACAAATATGGCTACAAAGCCTTTGTGCCTCCAGTAGTGCTGGCTTTATCTGCAGTACTTGTTGCCACATTCTGGAAAGATCTTGGTGCCAACAACGCCATCGGTGTTTCAGGTATTATCGGTTTAATTGCCGTATTTGTCCTGTTTAAGCCAAAGGCTTCCTATATTGTAAAGGATGGCACAAGGCTGATGGACAATGTAGGTCCGGTTTCATTACTGCCACAGATTCTGGCTGCCTTAGGTTCTCTGTTTACAGCCGCCGGTGTAGGTAATGTTATCGCCAATGGCGTATCAGCTGTCGTGCCTGAAGGAAACTTATTTATCGCAACTGCCGTATACTGTATCGCCATGGCCTTATTCACTATGATTATGGGTAATGGCTTTGCCGCTTTCTCCGTAATTACAGTCGGTGTTGGTATTCCATTCCTGATTGCCAAGGGAGCCGATCCAATTGTAGTTGGAGCTTTAGGCTTAACTGCCGGCTATTGCGGTACCTTAATGACGCCAATGGCTGCCAACTTCAATATCATGCCAGCGGCCCTGCTTGAAACCAAGTCTAAATATGCCATTATTAAATCACAGGTTCCAGTAGCCATCGTGATGTTGATAATTCATATCTTCTTAATGTACTTCCTGGCTTTCTAACATGAAACTCTTATTAACCGCATTTGATCCCTTTGGGGGAGAAAAAATAAACCCAGCCCTGGAAACTGTAAAACTGGTAAAAGACAAAATAGGCGATGTTGAAATAGTTAAACAGGAAGTACCTACGGTCTTTGTAAAATCAGTAAATACTGTAAAAGAAGCTATTGAAAGAGAAAAACCCGATGTAGTGCTCTGCATTGGTCAGGCCGGCGGCAGATTTGACATGACTCCGGAAAAAGTTGCCATCAACTATGATGATGCCAGAATCAAGGACAACGAAGGCAACCAGCCGCTTAATCAGCCAATATTTGAAGATGGTGACACTGCCTATTTCTCAACCCTGCCAGTCAAGGCCATGGTCGAAGAAATAAAGAAGGCAGGTATTCCTGCTTCTGTATCCTATACAGCCGGAACCTTTGTCTGCAACCATCTGATGTATGGTGTGCTCTATACCTTAAATAAATACTATCCAGAAATAAAGGGTGGCTTTATGCATGTACCATTTATTACTGAACAGGTAATGGATAAAAGAAACATGCCTTCCTTAACCTTAAATCAGATAGTGACTGGTATTGAGGCAGCCATTAAGGCAATCGCCGAAAACACTGAAGATATCAGTACTGTAGGCGGTACTACTCACTAAAAAAAACACAAAAGCTGACTGATGTCAGTTTTTGTTTGACCTTATCTGTCTAATGTGTTAGACTAATAATGTCTAATAAATTAGACAGGAGGCTTATATGACACCTGAAATCTTTGAATCAGAATACAATCTATGTCTGATAATCTGGCAAGAAGAACCAGTAACTACCTCAAAACTGGTCAAAATTGCCAAAGAAAAACTGAAGTGGCAGAGAACCACCACCTATACAGTTGTCAAAAGACTCTGTGAAAGGGGAGTTCTTTCAAATGACAACGGTACTGTCACTTCCTTAATATCCAAGAAAGAAGCCCAGATATCCAGAGTTGATGACCTTATTGATAAAACCTTTGAAGGAAATCTTCCATCCTTTATTAATGCCTTTGCCTCATCCAAAAAGATAAATAAAAAGGATCTTGAAGAAATTGAAGAAATGATTGAACAGATGAAGAAAGGACTCTAGATGTATCAGTGTGTATTAAATAGAGCTGTTGACTCAGCATTATTAATCATTACAGTACTCTTAATCAGAACTTTATTTAAAAGACAGCCCAAATGGTTTAATGTCTGTCTCTATGGCTTAATTGGCATTAAACTGATTATTCCCGATATCTTTAAGACATATTACTCCTTTAACAGAGTCTATGTATTAAATAATGATGTTAAAACTATAGTTAACGAAAGCTTAGTTAACAACAGCGTTAAGAGCATAGATATTCTTCCTGTTATCTACTATACTGGCTTATTATTAATGCTTACTTACTTCGTTGTTGCCTATTTTAAGCTTAATAAGAAGATAAAGGATTCCATTAAACTCAAAGATAATATCTATCTTTCAGAAAATATAAATGGTCCATTCCTTTTAAACAATAAAATCTATCTTCCGGCTGATATAAGTGAAGATATCGACTATGTCATTAAGCATGAAGAAGCTCATCTAAAAAGAGGGGATGCCATTTATAAAATAATCGGCTTTTTTATTTTATCGATATACTGGTTTAATCCACTGGTATGGTTAAGCTATAACTTTTTGTGCAAAGATATAGAACTTGCCGCTGATGAAAGAGTTATTAAAAATTTAGACTCAGAGTCTAAGGCTGAGTATTCCAGAGCTTTGCTTAAATATGCCGGTGGCGGCTATCATTTATCTACTGTTACCTTTGGAGAAGTTTCAATTAAAGACAGGATAAAGAATATTCTGGACTACAGAAAGCCAGGTCTATGGATGATAATAAGCTGTATTGTATTGATTGTTGTACTGTCTTTTGGCTTTCTAAGCAGTCAGAGAAAAAGTGACTTTGATCTTAAAGTAATCATACCTTCAGGAAACAACATTAATGAGCCGGTATATGTATCAAGTCAGCTTTCACCGGTAAGTGGAAATATTAAAGTTAAGTTTTCTGATGATATTCAGCTGGTGCTGGTCAATGTTGAAGACAGAGAAGATGTATATACCGTTATAAACAATAAATCAATAAAACTGAACAAAGACAGCTGGTATAATCTGCTGGTCTATAAAGAAAACAGTACGAGTGAAGATATTGAAGTTAATATTCAGATATCAAATGTGGAACTTAGAATTGAGGACAGGATAAATATCTTTGACTATAAGACTGAATATATTGGCGATAATGTAAATGTGAATGTCATTACAGAACTCTTACCATATCCCAAAGGCTATATCAAAGACTATATTGAGATTAAGACTTCAGCCAGGCCTTATGAACTGATAGTTCATTTAAAGGGAGAGGGGTCTAAGGAAGAAAAAGACTTTGCGGAATGTGCAAACCTGGCCTTTGAACTTATAGGCAATATGGATGTCTTTACGCTGGTTCTGGAGGATAATACGGCTATATCTTTTATGGATGATACTGTAAGTTAATAAAGAGAAATATCATTTACAGTATCGGATATTTCTGTTAAAATAAACTAAGAAAGTAT
>JBJFHC010000170.1:0-2986 GCA_051893275.1 Erysipelotrichaceae bacterium
CATTATCTGCTTACTTGCCAGTATAAAAATATCCAGACCATTCATTCCACCACTCATTAAAGATAGAAAAATAACTACCAGCAGATAGGCAAAAGGATCGTTGCTTCCACTTTCCACCTCTAATAAAGAAGCGGTATTATATTTAAGATTAATCCTTTTAGACCGGAAAATAGAAAACACACTGGCGGCATCAGTAGAAGAAATAATCGCCCCAATAAGCATGCTCTCCAGAAAATCAATCCTAAGAATATAATGACAGAATAGCCCTGTCACCAGGCAGGTTAAAACAACACCCAGACTTGACATCACAATGGCCTTTACAGCTACTGGTCTGGCCTTTTTCCAGCTGGTGCCAAAGCCACCATAAAACATAATAAAGATTAAGCCTAAACTGCAGATAATTTCGGCAATATTATAGTCGTCAAAAGGAATCTTCACTATTCCATCACTGCCGAAAAACATGCCCAGCAGAATAAATCCCAGCAGCATTGGTACACCAATGCGATTTGAAAGCTTATTTAACAATATACATAAAATAATAATTAAAGCCAGAAAAACTACATATATATTCATACCTTAATGGTATAAAAACAATCTGAAATTAAAATGGACAAATAAAAAACCGCATACTGCGGTTAATTATCTCTCAGCGAGCTTATTTGGTTCCTTAAATTCCTCACCCTTAGTATCAACAGTAACAGACTTAATTACCACTGGTACAACTGGTGCATCATTAAACATATTGGTACGAACTGAGGCAATAGAATCAACAACCCCCATACCATCGATTACCTTACCAAATGCTGCATAGCTTCCATCAAGATGTGGCGCATCAGCATGCATGATGAAGAACTGGGAACCGGCAGAATCCGGATCCATGGCACGGGCCATTGAAATAACGCCTCTTTCATGTTTCAGATCATTTCTGAAACCATTAGCCTTAAATTCACCCCTGATTGAATAACCAGGACCGCCTGTTCCATTGCCCAGGGGATCACCACCCTGAATCATGAAACCTGGAATAATACGGTGGAAAGTAAGACCATCATAGAATCCCTTCTTCACTAAAGAAACAAAATTGTTTACTGTTTCTGGCGCCACATTTGGATAAAGCTCCAAAGTAATTACGCCGCCATCATCCATTGTAATAGTAACAACTGGTTTAACCATTTTATCCTCCTACATTAAAACCTTAATTGAATCAATATTCTGACCATATAACAACACAGCCGACTTAATATCCTTGGCTTCCATATACATTCTGGTATAGCCCTCAAGCTCTCTCTGTTCAATTAACCCCTTAATTAAATGAGCATCAACACCATACAGCATGGCTGACTGATTATATACCTTTTCATTACAGGTCAGTGCTACAACCGGAGTCTTAGGCTTAACCTGTGATACTAAAGCAGTACTTCTTCCTCTTTCCGTAAACACAATAATATTGTCTACACCAATACTGTCAGCCAGATCACAGGCACTCTTGGCCACCAGATTCATCGTTGAATGTGAAGTCGCAAAATATTCATTGTGCAGATGCTTCTCTGTTTCATTACAGATAGTAGCCATCATCTTGACAGTCTCAACTGGATATTCGCCGCTTGCTGATTCACCTGATAACATCACGGCTGAACAGCCATCATAAACCGCATTGGCTACATCGGCTACTTCAGCTCTGGTAGGACGCGGATTATGAGTCATTGACTCAAGCATCTGGGTGGCAGTAATTGTAATCTTGCCTACCGCATTGGCAGCCATAATCATCTTCTTCTGAATATATGGCACCTTTTCTGGCGGCAGTTCTACACCCATATCGCCTCTGGCTACCATCAGACCATCAGCTGCTTCCAGAATTTCTGCAATATTGTCTACGCCCTGAGTAGATTCAATCTTGGCAATAATCTTCATCTTTGAACCATGGTCGTTGATAATCTTTCTTACATCCTCAACATCCTTGGCGGTTCTTACAAATGAAAGCGCAATATAGTCATAATCATGCGCAATACCAAACTCCAGATCCTTCTTATCAATTTCAGATAAGAAAGGCATCTTTAAGTCAGCACCTGGGGCATTGATGCCCTTATGGTTAGAAATCTCACCGCCAACCAGTGTTTCGGTAATAATCTCATCCTTCTTAATTTCCTTGATCAATAACTGAACAAGACCATCATTTACAAGTAGAGAATCACCCACCTTAACATCATTAGGCAATCCCTTATAAGTAATCGAACCTCTTGTATTATCGCCCAGGAATTCCTTAGTTGATACTGTAAAAATATCGCCCTTCTTAAGCATAATCTTACCACCCTCGAAGTCCCTGAAACGAATCTCCGGACCCTTGGTATCCATCATTGTGGCAACTGGACGCTTCATTTCACTTCTAAGCTTTTTTACCAGCTCCAGATTAGCTTCCTGTGTTTTATAATCACCGTGTGAAAAGTTGAATCTCGCAACATTCATGCCGGCTTCTATCATTTCTCTTAATGTCTTCTCATTGTTAGAAGAAGGACCGATAGTACATACAATTTTTGTCTTTTTCACGTTGGTTTCCTCCTGACTTTTTCAATTTTACAATAATCAAAACCACATAGAAACCCATTTTGTTTATGTAAGCGTATACATCTCAAAATTTTTACAAACACACAAAAAAAGATGAAGCCCTTTAAAGACTCCATCTTCGCTTAACTATTCATTAATGATTGAAAGAACATCCTTCTGAAGAACATCAGTCTTAGCGGCTGCATCCTCAGCATCCTTACCCTTGATTGAGAAATAGAACTTAATCTTAGGTTCAGTTCCTGAAGGTCTGGCGGCAATCCATGAACCATCTTCCAGATAGTACTTTAAAACGTTAGACTTAGGCAGGTCGATAACTGATTCAACACCATCCTTAACTTTCTTGGAAGTCTGATAGTCCTCAACCGATACAACCTTCAGACCACCGATTACAGTTGGAACATTCTCTCTTAGACCAGACATAATTTCC
>JBJFHC010000171.1:0-2985 GCA_051893275.1 Erysipelotrichaceae bacterium
AATGTTGATAGAGAAGCTGATAAATATATCATTGAGTATACTTATGGTGATTTTTATTCTCATGATGCAGTTAAGAAATGTGAAGTTACTGTTGAAAATGGTGAGCTGATTATAAGTGATGCTGCAGAGTAATTGATAAAGAAATTAATTGATAATATTTGAGGTATAAACAGGCTGTTCTAAAGATTGAATAGTCTGTTTTTATAATTATTCTAAATAATAGGCGATGATACGGGCAAGATATTTTTATTTAATTTACATATGAAATTAATTACTTTAAATGTAATAAATATCTAAAAATGTTAATAAAACCTAAGAAAGTAAAATCTATTCCATATAGTAAATTAATTTACTAGAATGAAAACGTAAAGAAATACGGCACATAACCTGGCCAGGGAATGAGTGTTTCTGTAATTAAAGATTAAGGAGAAAAAGATGAAAAAGTATAACGTTTGTATCGTTGGTGGTGGTAGTACCTACACACTTGGTTTCTTAAAATCATTCGCCAGAATGCAGGAAGAATTCCCTTTAAATAAGCTTGTCTTATTTGATATTGATGCTGAAAGACAGAAGCCTATCGGTCAGTATGGTGACATTATGTTCGCTGAGAGATATCCAGAACTGGACTTCCAGTATACTACTGATCCTAAGACTGCTTATGAAGGAATGGATTTCGTTTTCATGCAGATGAGAGCCGGTGGTCTTCATATGCGTCAGCAGGATGAGCATATTCCTCTAAGCTTTGGTAAGATCGGTCAGGAAACCTGTGGTGCCGGCGGTATGTCATATGGCTTAAGATCATGTGTAGATATGGTTGAATCTATTCACCAGATCAGAACTTATGCACCAGATGCCTGGATCTTAAACTATTCAAATCCAGCTGCCATTGTTGCGGAATGCTTAAGAAGAGAATTCCCTGGCGATAAGAGAATCTTAAATATCTGTGACCAGCCAGAGAACGTAGTACGTTCAGTAAGCAGACTGCTTGGCTGCAACTGGGAAGACTTAGATCCTCAGTACTTTGGTTTAAATCACTATGGCTGGTTCACCCATGTATATGACAGAAAGACTGGCGAAGACTTACTGCCAAAGGTAAAAGAAATCGTTAAGGAAAAGGGCTTCCTTCCTCAGGATGCTGAACAGAGAGATCAGTCATGGCTGGATACTTATGGTTTCGTAAAGACTATGCTTGAGGATTTCCCTGAATTCCTTCCTAACACATATGATGGTTATTACTTATATCCTGAATACAAGGCTTCTCATTTAAATCCAAATTATACAAGAGCTGATGAAGTAATGGCTGGAAGAGAGAAGAGAGTATTCACTGAGTGTGCTGAAGTTATCAAGGAAGGCAAGCTTGGTGACAAGTTTGACGCTATCTCTGATGCTCATGCTGAAATGATGATTAAGGTTGCTGAAGCTATCGCTTTCAATACTTTAGGAAGATTCATCCTTATCGTTGAAAATAATGGCTGTATCGCTAACATGCAGGATGACGCAATGGTTGAGGTTGTCTGCGAACTTGGTATCAACGGTCCTCGTCCATTAAACGTTGGCAATATCCCTCAGTTCTATTTAGGCTTACTGGTTCAGCAGGTATCATGTGAGAAGCTGCTGGTTGATGCATACTATGAACATTCTTATCAGAAGGCTTTAATGGCATTTACTTTAAACAGACTGGTAAATGATGCTAAGGAAGCCCGTAAGATTCTTGATGCCCTGATTGAAGCTAATGGTGATATGTGGCCAGAGCTTAAATAGTTCTATATAATATAAGGGAATAATTTTTATGAAAAAGAATAGAATAATGAATTTCTTCTCTGACCTTGGAAGAAGTTTAATGATGCCAATCGCAGCTTTAGCTGCGTGCGGTATCGTGTTAGGTCTTACCGCTGCCCTGACTAAGCCTCAGGTGCTGGCTGCTGTTCCATTTATTGCCTCAGGTGTACCATACTTTATTATCACTACTTTAAAGAGTGTATCAAATATCGTATTCACCCTGCTGCCAGTGCTGTTCTCTATCTCTATTGCCATGGGTATGGCAAAGGAAGATAAGGGTGTTGCAGCATTCGCCGGCTTCCTTGGCTACTATGCCTTCCTTGTTGCCAGCAAATGTACAATTGCCACTGGTGTAATGGATTTCTCGGCTTTAAAGATTTCTAATATTCTGGGTATTGAAACAGTAGATATGGGCGCAACTGCCGGTATCCTGGCAGGTCTTGTTACTCAGGCTTTACACAACAAGTATCATAAGGTACAGTTCCCTGCAGCCATCGCTTTCTATGGTGGCAAGAGATTTGTGGCTCTGGTTGTAATTGTTACAATGTCATTTATCGGTCTTGTAATGCCATTTATCTGGGAACCTATCTCTGTTGGTATCAATGGTCTTGGTAATCTGATTCATGCTGCTGGCGCATTCGGTGTATTTGTCTTCGGTTTCTTAGAGAGATTGTTAATTCCTACAGGTCTGCACCATGTACTGAATTCGATTTTCAGAACTACTCCATTAGGTGGTGTATATAACGGTGTTGAAGGCTGTCTGAATATCTTCCTGCAGTTTGTTGATACTGTACCTCTGTCTGAACTTAAGGAATTCACTCAGTTCCTTGGTCAGGGAAAGATGCCACTCATGATGTTTGGTCTTCCTGCTGCCGCTTTAGCTATCTATCAGACTTCTCCTGCTGAAAAGAAGCCTAAGGTTAAGGCACTGATGATTGCCGGTGTAGCTGCATCATTTGTATCAGGTATTACTGAACCTCTTGAATTCTCGTTCTTATTCGTAGCTCCTGCACTGTTTGTATTCCATGCCGTAATGGGTGGTCTGTCATTCATGCTGATGTCAGTACTTGGTGTTATCGTTGGTAATACAGGCGGCGGTGTAATCGATTTCTTCATTTGGGGAGTTTTCCAGCCTGGTTCTAACTGGTACTGGATCGTAGTTGTTGGCTTAGACAATATGAAATGACGAGGATGACTCAAGGGAGG
>JBJFHC010000172.1:0-2982 GCA_051893275.1 Erysipelotrichaceae bacterium
CATCAGGATAAATAGTACCCTGAGCCAGGAAATCAACTGCTCCAATTTTCTTAGCTTCTTCTTCAAATACTCTGATGAATTCTTCACCAATAATCTTACGCTTTCTTTCAGGTTCAGTAACACCCTTTAATTTATCGTAGTATCTCTGTTGCGCATTTACTCTGATGAAGTTTAAGTCAAAGCTGCCATTTGGACCAAAAATATTTTCAACCTCATCGCCTTCATTCTTTCTTAAAAGACCATGGTCAACAAATACGCAGGTCAGCTGCTTACCGATAGCTTTGGACAAAAGACCGGCACATACTGATGAGTCAACACCACCTGATAAAGCTAATAATACTCTTCCATCACGCACTTTTTCTCTAATGGCCTTAACCTGTTCCTCAACAAAGGAATCCATACGCCAGTCACCCTTACAGCCACAGATGTTTCTCACAAAGTTAAATAACATCTTGGTTCCATCTGGTGTATGCAGAACTTCTGGATGAAACTGCAGACCATACAGACCAGCTTCCACATTTTCCATTGCGGCTACTGGGCAGTTTACAGTATGAGCCACTGACTTAAAGCCCTCTGGCATCTTTGAAATATAGTCAAAATGTGACATCCAGCAGCTGTTTTCCGCATCAATTCCTTCAAACAGCTTAGATTCTGTATCAAGACTGATTTCAGTCTTGCCATATTCTCTGTTTTCGGCCCTTTCAACCTTGCCACCCAGCACATGAGCCATCAACTGATCACCATAACATAAACCAAGTACTGGAATACCCTGCTTAAATAAAGCCTCATCAGCTGTAGGTGCACCCTCTTCATAACATGAATTAGGACCGCCAGTCAGAATAATACCCATTGGCTTCTTTTCCTTGATTTTTTCCAGTGCAACCTTGTATGAATAAATCTCACAGTAAACATTGCACTCTCTGACTCTTCTGGCTACCAGCTGATTATACTGTCCACCAAAGTCAATTACTAATACCAGTTCCTTTTCCATTTTTACTCCTTCATCAGTATATCTAAATAATGAAATGTTGTACCTAGCATATCACTTCTTTCTGCTACCGACAAGTGATACTGCATATAGATATCAAATTCATCCTTACTTAGCTTCTTTAAGTCCTCTCTTATATATGAACTAAGACCGTCCACCGCAATAAGCTTACATCTTTTCAGATTAACCATAGAGTTAATATAGTCAATATCACTAACTCTGACATAGGAATAAAGCTCATTGCCATCCTCTTTTATTCTGAAACTCTCATCCATTTTATCTAATGAATCCAGTATCTTACCTTCTCTGAAACCATGCTCAATAACCGCATAGTCATTATTAATATAGGCAACTAATATATATCCATTATTCTTTGTAACTCTTTTAGCCTCATTTAAAGCTCTAATTTTATTATCAAAACCATGAAGATGATACATTGGTCCAAACAGAATAGTTACATCAAAACTACTATCCTCAAACCTGCTTAAATCTAAGGCATTGCCCTGATAGGCCTTGACATTTGTTTTCTTGGACTTAAGAACTCCAAGATTAGATTTACACAGTTCAACTGCGGTTACATCATAACCATCATTAGCCAAAGCACAACAGTATTTCCCTGTACCGGCCCCAATATCAATTATCTTTGGATTTTCAAAAGACTTAAGGCACTCCCTTATATATTTCATCGAAGTAAGATATTCAACCTGACCCCTTAGAGAATCCAGTCTTTTATCTTCATTAAACTTGTTATAGTACTCTTCAAGATTCATTAACTATATTCTACCAAAAAAGACACATATCTAAAGATACTAAGCCTATTATTAATTACTATTAAGACTATAATTTATATACAGGAGAAAATATTATGTTCTGGCTTACAACTCAATCCGTTAAAAACCTTTATGGCGAAAACTACACAAGCTTTACTCTGTTTTCACCAGTCCATCTTTTCTGGCTGTTTATCGCAATAGTACTTACTGTGCTTATTTTTAAATACTACAGTAAACTAAATCAGAACACCAGAAGAAAAATACTTATAAGCGTTACAGTTTTGCTTATAGCTGATGAACTTTTCAAAGACATTCCCTGTCTTTTAACACATCAGTTTGAATGGGATCATCTTCCCTTTCATCTTTGTTCAGTAAATATCTTTACAGCTTTATTAAACACAATAAAACCTAACAGAATCACTAAAACCTTGCTCACCACTATCTGCATACCAGCCGCTTTATGCGCTCTTGTAATGCCAACCTGGGTCTGTCTGCCAATATTTAACTTCATGCATATTCATTCCTTTACGGTACATATTCTTCTGTTTATCTATCCAATGTTTATACTCGCCGAGGGATTCAGACCTGAGTATAGAGACTTTCCCTGTATTGTGGCTTATATAATCGCTTTAACATTAATAGATAAAATAATAAACAGACTGTTAAATACCAATTTCCTTTTCCTGGAGTTCAATGAAAATAATCCTGCCCTTATTCTATTGGAAAACCTGACTGGGAACTTCTATAATCTGGGGATTGTATTATTTCTCTTTGTTTTCAGTCTATTAATGATCACAATATTTAAAATAATTCCAGAAAAAGTATATACTGAATAATAGAAAGAAGGTAAAAAAATGACAATAAGAATACAGGATGACTTATATGAAAATATAAATGGCGAATGGCTTGAAAAAGCCGTTATTCCAGATGATAGACCAACAATTGGTGGCTTTGCCTCTCTGGCTGTTGATGTAGAACAAAAACTCATGGCTGACTTCAAAGCCTTTGATTCAGGCGAAAAAACCACCGATATCCAAAATATGGATGATGCCATAAAACTCTACAGAAAAGTACTGGATACAGATACTCGAAATAATGAAGGCATTAAACCGCTAATGCCACTTTTAAATAAGATAAAATCAATCAGAGATATTGATTCATTTAACAGTAACCTTAAAGAACTCATGCTTAACAATGTACCAATGCCAGTGGAATTTGGTGTTG
>JBJFHC010000173.1:0-2956 GCA_051893275.1 Erysipelotrichaceae bacterium
CGCCCTTTGGAGACTTTCACTCCAGATGTGTGGCATGCCTCCCACACTTAAAAAGATGTGCTACTCACACATCTTCTCCATCTTAACTATATTGGCTTCCATATCCCCTTTAAACACATAGGAACCGGCTACCAGAGCCTGGGCACCTGCTTCAACTATTCGCTGACAGTTTTTATCAGATACGCCACCATCTATTTCGATAATATAATTTAATTTATTTTCATCTTTATATTCTTTCAGCCATTTTACTTTATCCAGCGAATTTTCCATAAAGCTCTGCCCACCAAAACCAGGTTCAACTGACATAACCAGTACAAGATCTAAATTTGGCAATAAGTCTTTTATTTCTTCGACATCAGTACCTGGCTTGATAGAAATACCAGCTTTCAGATAGAATGAATGAATATATTCAATCAGCTCCAGACATTCTTCCCTGTTATTTAATGCTTCATAATGGAATGTTATACCATCTGCTCCGTTTTCCGCAAACACCTTCGCAAAGAACTTTGGATCTTTAACCATCAGATGAACATCCAGAAATAAAGATGTATTTCTTCTGAAACACTTCAGAATATCCGGTCCAAAGGAAAGATTGGGTACAAAATTTCCGTCCATTACATCAAAGTGCAGCCATTTACATTTACGGTTTAAAACATCCATTGACTCATTAAAACGAGAATAGTCAAGCGATAAAATTGATGGTGCTAAAATCATATTAATCCTCCTTTGAATTTACATAATAGTCCAGAATTACCTTGGAATCAGGTTTCTTAATATATTGTGCCCCTTCACCCGGGTCAACATTAATTATCTCATATTCCTTGTACTTTTCCTTCTGTGAAGAACTCAGATCATCATAATCCACTTCTCTTAGTTCTACATTAAAGCCCTGTTCGCTTAATTCTATCTGTGTATTAAAGACATTTTTCCCTAATAGATGAATCGGAACATTCATGGTTTCCGCATCTACTACTGTAAAGACAATTTCATTCTTAACATACGGATCGTACTTGGTACCAGGCTTGATGGACTGATCAGTTATGGTACCTGGTGTGAGATCAGCATTAGTTATATAGGTAGCAGAAACTTTAAGATTGGTATCAAACAGTTCATTAAAGACCACATCATAATTTTTTCCAGAATAATCAGGCATAAGTTCAAACATGCCGTTAGATATAGTAAGCCTTACTTTAGAACCCTTTTCAACCTGTGAACCGCTCTCAGGATAGATAGATACTACTCTTGAAGCTTCTACATCTTCAGTAGTCTCATAAGTTAATGGGTAGGTTATGTTTAAGCCAAGATTATCTAAGGCATCTTTGACCTGGGCCAAGGTCAGATTTTTTACTTCCGGTACAGTAATATAATTATTCTGACTTGAATTAAGTACTCCCGAAAGCATCAGTATAAGAGATAATGCCACCACTGAAAATAAAGTAATTGTCAGAATTATGACATAGGAGAAGTTTCTTTCCTTCTTTTTCTGCTTAATTTTTTTGATTTCCGTTTTGGCAGTTGCCCCAATAGAAAAATCTTTTTTCTGTTCCTTTGAATCAAAATGAACTGCTTCATCATTAAGATGATCATTATTAAGACAGACATTTAAGTCCTTCAGCATTAAAGCCGCATTGTCATAGCGGTCTTTAGGATCCTTGGCACAGGCCCTGGCAATAATGTTGGCTACAGATTGTGGAATCTGCGGATTATATTCCCTGACATTGGGTATTTCCTGTTTCATGTGTTTTAAGGCAATCTGAGCAGGATTATCACCTTTAAAAGGTACATCACCTCTTAGAAGTTCATACATGACAATACCTAAAGAATAGATATCTGACTTCATGGAAGATTTTTCACCCTTAACCAGTTCTGGTGCCAGATAATGAACTGAACCAAGTACCGAGTCTTTGGATGTCAGCTGGATGGCGTTATTTAAAATCGCAATACCAAAATCGGCCAGTTTTACTGTGCCATCATCTTTAATCAGAATATTCTGTGACTTAATATCACGATGGATGAGACCATTCTTATGAGCTTCCATTAAGGCACTGGTGAGCTGCTTCATTATCCAGATGGTTTCTCTTGTCGGTAAAGGTCCCCTTTTCTTAATCAGCTGTTTCAGAGTATGGCCTTTGACATATTCCATTACGATATAGTGAATGTTATCGTCATCACCTACATCATAGATATCGACAATATTGGGATGAGAAAGCTGAGTTGAAGCCTGTGCTTCACGCGCAAAACGCTCTAAAGCCACCTTATCGGCATTAGAGTCCGGTTTAAGTATTTTAATGGCAACCTGTCTGTCAAGAATCAGGTCTAAAGCCAGATAGACATCAGCCATGCCACCATGACCAATGCATTTGACAAGTTCATATCTGCCTGCAATCACCTTAGCCATTCTTATCTAATACGATAATTGTGATATTATCGTACCCTCCCTTTAATAAAGCTGCCCGACAAAGTGCCTGACACTTGGATTTGGCATCCAGATGATCATTAATCATGGTTCTGGTGATTTCTTCTTCACTTACATAGGAAGACAGACCATCCGAACATACCAGATAATAGTCCATATCAGCTACCTGATGGATATCGCTTTCCACCTTGTCCCAGACACCTACCGCTCTTACCAGATAATGACGCTTAGGATGAGTCAAAGATTCTTCATAGGTGATTTCACCCTTCTGTATCATTTCATTAACCAGTGTATGGTCTACGGTCAGTCTGAAGCTTTTGCCATCGGCATAGCCATAGATTCTGGAATCACCGACATTGCAGCTTAATACACCTTTATCAGTAATTAATAAAGCCGTCAAAGTAGTACCCATGCCAAAAAATTCCTTATAGCGGCATGATAGACGGTATACTTCTTCATTGGCTCTGGATATATGAAATCTCATGAAGGCCTTGGCATCCTGCAGACTGTTGAATTTATCACATTCCTTAAATGTTTCAA
>JBJFHC010000174.1:0-2950 GCA_051893275.1 Erysipelotrichaceae bacterium
CTCCATTAGATTCAATAATATCTTTATACCAGTAGAAAGACTTCTTTCTTCTTCTTTCATAAGTGCCATTATTGAGGTCATCGCAATCGACATAGATGAAACCATATCTCTTGGACATCTGATTTGAACCGGCACTTACAAGATCAATGCAGGCCCATGAAGTATAGCCCATGCATTCTACGCCTTCATCAATAGCCTCTTTCATGGCTTTGAAATGTGATCTGAAGTAATCGATACGGTAATCATCAATAATGCTGCCATCTTCTTCAATCTTGTCTTTGGCACCAATACCGTTTTCTACAACCCATAAAGGTTTCTGGTAACGGTCGTAGAGGTCAATTAAAGAAATCTTTAAGCCCTCAGGGTCAATCTGCCAGCCCCAGTCAGAAATAGGCAGATATGGGTTCTTTACACCAGTTGCCAGGTTTCCGCCAACTTTTTCTCGCTTGTCGGCATTAATCGATTCAACCATCGACATATAGTAAGAGAAGGAAATAAAGTCAACCGGATAGTCAGCGATAATCTTTTCATCATCTTCCTTCATAACAATATTGAAGCCCTTGTCAGCCCAGTATTTCTTAATCCATAATGGGTACTTTCCACCAGCCTGGACATCAGAATAAAGGAAATTGTTTCTGTTGGCCTTTTGTGCTAAATAAATATCCTTAGGATTGCAGGTTTCGGGATAAGTCATGGTCTTGGTAACCATACAGCCAACCTGAGCTCCAGGAATAATCTCTTTAGCCAGCTTTGTCACCGTACTTGAAGCTACAAACTGATGATGCAGAGCCTGATAGATAGCCTCTTCAGCCTTATCCTTATTTTCATATTTTTCTTCTACTACACCAACAGTAGTAAATGGATGTCTGAATACGGAATCAATTTCATTGAAGGTCAGCCAGTATTTAACCAGATCCTTATATCTTTCAAAACATACTCTGGCAAACTTTACAAACATATCAACTACTTCTCTTGATACCCAGCCATCATAGTGATCTACCAGATATAGAGGCATTTCATAATGTGATAAAGTTACCAAAGGTTCAATATTATGAGCCCTTAAAGTTTTTAAGACATCTTCATAGTAGGCCAGACCCTTTTCGTTTGGTTCTTCTTCAGTTCCATTAGGGAAAATTCTGGTCCAGGCAATTGAAAGTCTTAATGTCTTAAAGCCCATTTCGGCAAATAAAGCGATGTCTTCTTTATAGTGATGATAGAAATCATTACCATGTCTCTTTGGATAATAGACAACATCATCAGTTTTCTTGGCCATTTCAATTTCTTCTGGAGAAACATGCCACTGTCCGCGATAGTCACCCTTTTCAAGATCTGGCTTGTATCTGGCAACATCAGCTACGCTCATGCCCTTGCCGTCAACATTCCAGGCACCTTCGCACTGGTTGGCAGCTATAGCGCCACCCCATAAAAAGCCTTCAGGAAATCTTTTATTTGTCATTTGTTTTCTCACTTTCTTTTAAAAAAATTGGGAAGAACGACTGTTCTTCCCAATAAACTCATTTAACTATTAGTCCTTCTGTTTATTTGATGCAAGAACAAATGGAATCCAAACTAATGTAGTTACAACCAGGATTACAACTTGTACTACTGCGCCCTGCCAGCCATGACCGATAATAGCGTTCAAGATTACAGGTACACCGAATGGAGCATCAACTGTATTGCATGGTAAGAAACCAATCTTTGTGAAGAACAGTGCGATAGCAGTAGAGATACCTGAGTTAAAGATGAATGGAATTGCGAATGTAGGGTTCAATACCAGTGGCAGACCGAATACAACTGGTTCAGAGATACCACAGATTGCAGGTACTAAACCTAACTTGGCAATCATTCTGTAGTCTTCACGCTTAGATGCGATGAAGATAGCTAAGATTAACGATAAGATACATCCAGCACCACCGATTACGATGAATACCAGCCAGAAGCCCATTGTTACAGGCTGATCAGGAGTAGCACCAGCAGCAAGTGCAGCTGTATTGGCAGCAAGTGCAGCAGTTAACAGAGGATTTCTGATAGGAGTTACAACTAAGCCACCATGAATACCTAAGAACCAGAACAGCTGAGAGAATACTACCAGCAAAATGATACCGGCTGGAGACTGAATGATAGCTTCAAGAGGTGCCTGAATTAATGTATAGATGAATTCATTGATATACTGACCAGATACCATTGTGAACAGCTGACCAGCAACAGCGAATACAACTAATGTAATTAATGTAGGAATTAATACATTGAATGACTGAGAGATAGCTGCAGGAACTGAAGCAGGCATCTTGATCTTGATTGCATCAAGTTTTAATAAGGCGTTCATCAGCTTTTCACAGAGAATTGCTACAAACATACCTACGAATAAACCCTGTGCACCTACTACTGTACCAGCTAAACCGGCAGCTGAACCGCTTACGCCTTCAACTACAACGTTTACTACCTGCGGTACAACAGCGATATAGGCAGCTAAAGCGGTGATACCCATTACATGTTCAGGCTGCTTATCGTGCTTTGCCAGATTCGAAGCAATCAGGTACACGATTGGTAAAGTCATGATAGACAGTGTACAGAAGTTGATTGCTGAGAAAGCTGGCGATAAATTTACACACCAAGGTATTAATCTAGCTAAACCAAATGAAGTTGAGCAGATTAATGTTTTTAACAGAGTACCAAATGAACCAACGATTACAAATGGCATGAAAGTTGTGAAGGCATTCTTAATTGCCTGAAGGTACTGATTATCATCTACCTTTTCGGCAATAAGCATTAATGTATCCTGGAACTTTTCAGAGAACTGCATCTTATTTGCCCTCCGCAAGCTTTTCAGCCTGTTCAAGAACCTTGGCACCGTCGCATCTACCATAGGCAACCGCATCGATTACTGCGATTGGGGCAGCATCACCAACGATCTTCTGAACTTTTCTCATAATATGTCTAACCTGTGGTC
>JBJFHC010000175.1:0-2946 GCA_051893275.1 Erysipelotrichaceae bacterium
TATTATTTTTTATCATGTGCAAATGTCAATATAAAAATGTAGGTTTAATGGAAAATAAGTATGTAGGAAAAACGACATCCTTATTTTCCATTTTTGTTAATTATCCTCTGATATATACTGCATCTGATCTTTCATCCTGTATGATGGACCATTTATGTTTATAACAGAACAGTGGTGCAACAATCTATCTAATAGTGCGTTGGTAAGAACTGGCTCCTGAAAAATATCTGACCATTTCGAGAATGGGCTGTTGGTTGTAATGATTGTTGACAGTTTCTCATATCTTTTGGCTATCAGGTTAAAGAAAAGGTTAGCTGAATCAACATCCATCTTTTGATATCCCAACTCATCTATAATGAGCAGCTTATATCTGCACAGAAACTTTATGCGGGCTTCCAGCCTGTTTTCAGATGCAGCTTTCTTTAACTGTGAAATCAAATCCTGAAATGTAATAAAGTATACACAGTATCTGTGTTTTGCGGCCTCTATTCCTATAGACACTGCCAGATTAGTTTTGCCAACACCCGGAGTTCCGCAAAATATAACATTTTCAGCCTTTTCTATAAATCTTAATGTTATAAGATCCATTATCTTTGCTTTATCCAATGATGGCTGAAAACTGAAATCAAATTCATTTATTTCTTTAAGGAATGGGAAATTTGCAACCTTAACACAGCCGGTAATAGCCTGTTCATTTTTAAAACCTATTTCCATTTCCGTAAGTTCATATATTGCATCAAGTGCTGTTTTGGTGCCATCTGCAATCATATCCAGATATTTATCGATATTTTCTTTAAACCGGTTAAGACTAAGAGTTTCTAGATTATTCATTAAACTATTGTAAGTATTCATATATCGTGCTCCTTAATTAAATGGTAATTCATCATCTGTTGGTGGAAAGAAGTCATTTCCATCGCCAGGATTAAGTTTTTCGTATTCAGCCACTCTTTGGACAGCCTCTTTTTCTTCATTTTCATGTTCCCTGTACATCTCATCAATAAATTCATCCAGTTCTTCTCTATATTTTTCTCTGAGTACTTTAAAGCCTTCATCTGAAAGAATACATTCATCTGCACTGAAAGCCATAAGATCATTTACAAGGCAGTCGAAGGCTATGCTTTTACAGAGATTATCCTTCATTGAATACTTAATGCTGGAAATAAAGGCTTCTCTGTTGCCTACATAAGGCAGAACCTCATTCATTCCTTTTATAAATACAAGCCTGTCTACAGCCGATAAATGTGCAAAATACCCTATTACCCATCTGCCATATTCACTCTGATTTATGTACGCTATAAGAGCTTCTGCAGACCTGGTGGCAGCTATTTCTGATACATGTACTTTTCTACTGTCAAGAAGTCTGTCCATCATCCCAAGATTACCTGTTACTACTGTTTCCATATCTGATTCCTTTACCTTTCCTTGCATGAGTTTTCTGTAATGTTCTTCGTTATAATTAATTGGATTGTCATTTAGTGAATGAAAGGTAATAAGCTTTCCGTTATAATAGATGTAGAGCTTATTGCTAAGAACATCCACTGTGACTTCTTCGCCAATGAGCTTTGGATCAACAGAGTATTTGCTGTTCCCATACCTGATTAGTGCTTCATCGGATACCGTGTACTTGTTTGGACGCAGGTAAGTATCAATGATATCTTTTGCAGGTAGTGGCTGCAAATACTCTTTTTCTTTATAGAAGAGTGCAGCAGGAGACATTTGTGTTTCCTGATTAATAGTTATGTTCATATCCTGATTAATCGATTCAACAATTGAAATCAGATCTTCGATTGTTTCAAATTCACCTTCATAAGGTCTTAGCCAGTCAATCATCTTGTTCTTTGCTTCCACGGTTCCTTTGGTTTGTGCAGCACGGGCTCTGCAGAGTCTTACGTTAAAACCAAAATCCTTTGAAAATCTGCTTATTGCGTCTGTGGGTCTTTTGGGCTTTACCCCTGTATTTGATACAGTGGACATGTTATCGAATAGCAGCTCATCCGGAACACCTCCAAAGCATCTGAATGCATTAATAAGTCCTCTGGCAACATCTTCAAACCGTTTACACACAGATAACTCCAAATGACTAAATCTTGAAAATTTCAATATCACATGCAGTATATTTATTACAAATATCTCGCCATATTTATTGGCTATGGAAATATCTTCCTTCCAGTCAACTTGTGCCTGTTCTCCGGGATCTTTTTCATATCTTGGATGCCCTTCAGTCTTTGACTTTGGCTTTAACTTATTTTTCTTTACATACTTGTTAAAGTTAGAATAAGTTCCCATCCTGTTGATGCCATATTTCTTAACCATTACTTCATATACACCTCTGACAGTAATTCTGTGTATTGCCAGTTTTCCTGATATTTCGTCTTTGTACGGGTCAAGTTTACTGCCTTTATTTCTGGTAGGGGACTTGCCCTCGTAACCATTGTGATATCTTTTGACTGTCCTCCAATCCATTCCATACTCTCTACCCAGGGCAGCATAGTTAGGTTTTAATTTAAGTCCATCCATAACTGCCAGTTCTCCTTTAAGATTTTTATGCATATCTGTTACACCTCCTTAAATGAAAAGTGTAACAATTAGTTCTAAAATGGAAAATAAGGATGTAGGTTAAGCGACATTTTTATTTGCCACAATTCCTACATCCTTATTTTACTATTTGCATTTGATTGGGTATTTTTACGGATAAGAGGTGTTATTCTATCAAATATTATACGAAAATGGTCACTTGTTTCATGGTCTCTCCTTCAGGATCTTCCGGGGCGCGGCCTCCTCAGTCCCTCCGGAGGGAGGAGGCCGCCCCTTCCCTGTTTTACAGCTCTTCCAGGATCTCCCGGCGCTTGGTGTCATACTCCTCCCGGGTGATGAGCCGCTGGTCATAGAGGGTGCGCAGCTGTTCCAGCCTGGCCTGGGCATCCCCCGGCGCCGGGCCGGCCTCCT
>JBJFHC010000176.1:0-6015 GCA_051893275.1 Erysipelotrichaceae bacterium
GTTAAGGCTGTAGAGGATATGAAGATTGTGGCTCCAAGTGGTGCTCCTTCAGTAGCTTTCTACAATTTCTCGGATTCGGCTAATTTTGAGACTAATGGCACTCCAAGCAATATTGTAGCCATGATGTCCAGCGAAGAGGGACCAGATGTGGTAGTTATTGATACTGTTTCTGGTGTAAATGCGATTAATAATGGTGCACCATATCTATTGGCTGCCACTATTACTTTCGGCAACTTCTATATCGCCGCTACCGGCAATGATGAAGATGGCGTTATGAGTACTGATGACAACATTATTCTTTTTGGCCAGAATCAGACACCTGATCTGGTATGGCACTATATCTATGGAACAGAATATGATGAGGCTGTAACTTTTGTGGCTGCGGCTGGTGATGCTGCGGCAGTACTGCAGACTGGTGCTGATGCTGAGGGCAATCCGGCTGATTATGTTTTCCTGGCTGAACCTGCCTTGTTTGCTTCTTTAAGCAAAAATGAGAAGGCTTCAATCTATGCCAATGTCCAGGAACTCTATACCGCAAAAAGTGGTACTGGCATGATTCAGGCTTCAGTATTTGTGAAGAATGATTTAAGCGATGACAGCATCAATGACTTCCTGATGGCTCTGGAAAACGATATTACTGCGGCTTTAGAAGATCCAACTATCGTTAAGGCTGGCTTTGATAAAATTTCGGAAGATGAATCAAAAGCCAAGTTTGGCGTTATGGCTGCACCGGTTGTGGCTGTCCTTAAGCAGAATAACCGTCTTGGCTTAGGCTTTAAAAAGGCTTATGATATTAAGGGAGACATTGATACATTCCTGAATGTTATGTCAAAAGATAGTACCAGTGAGGAAATTTACTTTAAATAAAAAGCTTAACACAGTGTTAGGTGTCATACTGTTTGTCGTTTTGTGGCAAATCCTTTCTAAGTCAATAGGGTCCTATATTTTTCCTGGACCCTTTTTGACTGTTAAGGAAACAGTCAGATTATTAAGTCTTAGTTACACCTGGCAGTGCATTTATTATTCGCTTTTAAGACTTTTCAGCGGTTTTATTATTGCGTTTATCATCGGATTAATCCTTGGTGTATTATCTGGCAACTTTGTATTTATTAAAGAGCTCTTAAATCCAATGATAGTTGCCTTAAAGAGTATACCTACAGCTTCGCTGGTTTTTCTGTTTATTGTCCTTTCAGGCGCCAGAAATGCCTCGATATATATCGTGATACTGGTAGCTTTTCCCATTATTTATGATGGAGTAAGTTCAGGAATTGAAAATATTGAAAGCGATATTATCGATGCCTCAAGGCTTGATGGCGCATCTTTTATCTACGAAAATATCAAGGTTAAGCTGCCTCTGGCCCTGCCATATATTTTTGTCTCCGTTTCTTCTTCTTTTGCGCTAAGTTTCAAGATTGAAATTATGGCCGAAGTTATTACCGGCACAACTTTCCCTGGTCTTGGTTCAGCTATATCAACAGTGAGAAAGATAGAGCCAGCCAATCTTACTCCGGTTTTTGCCTACAGTCTGATTGCGATTATTATTGCCTTAATCTTGACTTTTGTTTCTAAAAAGATAAAAATAATGAAGTGACAAAAAGTGTAAAAAATATTTTTCTGTTTCTTACAGCATTTATATGGGGTATGGCCTTTGTTGCCCAGTCAGTGGCAATGGATTCTATATCTCCCTATACCTTCAACAGCATCAGATTTATTATCTCGGGAGGGCTGCTTTTTTTATTTTGCCTTATTACAGGCAGATATAAGAATATAAATCTGAAAGCTCTGATTAAGGCTGGCATAATCTGTGGCATCGTGCTGTTTCTGGCTTCGACTCTGCAGCAGCTGGGCATGGTTTCTACTGGTGCGGGCAAGGCTGGCTTTATTACTGTTTTCTATATTGTCTTTGTGCCTTTATTATCGATTTTCACCAAAAATAAGCCAGGACTTAAGACCTGGATCTGTGTTGGAGTAGCACTATATGGTTTATATCTTCTGTGCATGAAGGGTGATTTTTCAATTGAACTGTCTGATTTTTATATTCTGCTGTGTGCCTTTATGTTTGCGGTACATATTATGGTTATCGATAAGTTTGGCGCTGACTATGATCCAATTACCTTAAGTTCGGTGCAGTTTATTACCGCTGCCATTATTGGTTTGCCATTTCTTGTTGTATTGCCGGTTAATCTTATGAATATTAAAGAAGCGGCTTTGCCAATTCTTTATACCTCAGTTATGTCAACGGGGGTTGGCTATACTTTCCAGGCTATCGGTCAGAAGGATAATGATCCAACCAGTGTATCGCTGATTCTTTCGCTGGAGTCGGTTTTTGCGGCTGTAGGCGGATTCTTAATCCTGCATGAAAGTTTCTCTTTAAGAGAATTTATTGGCTGCATCTTAATTTTTGTGGCTATCAGCATTATTCAGCTTCCGGACAGGAAGAAAGATTCACTATCTGCCAGTCAATCGGCTTAATATTATTCTTCATCAGAAAATCATTGGTTCTGGAAAATGGTCTTGAACCAAAGAAACCGTTATAGGCACTTAAAGGTGAGGGATGAGCAGATTCAATTATGAGATGTTTATCATTGGTGATGAACATCTTTTTGTTTCGGGCATTTCTTCCCCAGAGAATAAAGACCATAGGTTCAGCTTTTTCATTGAGTTTTTTTATTATTTCATCCGTAAAAATAGTCCAGCCCAGATTAAGATGGGAGTTTGGTTTATTTTCTTCAACGGTTAAAACGGTGTTTAAAAGGAGCACTCCCTGTCTGGCCCAGGAAACCAGATAGCCATTATCAGGTATATAGGTCCCAATGTCATCGTGCATTTCTTTATAGATATTGACTAAAGATGGTGGTGTCTTAATGCCTTTATTTACTCCAAAAGCCAGCCCCATGGCCTGACCAGGTCCATGATAGGGGTCCTGTCCCAGTATCAGTACTTTTACATCCTTATATGGGGTATATTTAAGGGCGTTCAGTATTTTTTCTTTGGGCGGATAGATGGTTTTTCTTTGATACTCTAGTTCCAGAAAGGAAACCAGGTTTTCAAAATAGGGTTTATGTATTTCTTCTTTGAGGATTTCATCCCAGTCATTAAAAAATATTTCCATGTCTATATTGTATTATAATTAGAAGGATGTTTAAAAACATAGATGAGGCATTAGACTGGATAGTTAAGAAAAAAAGGAATAATCATTCTTTTGATCTTTTCAGGTCTTTTATGGAAAAACTGAACAATCCTCAGGATAAACTGAAGATAATCCATGTAGCCGGTACCAACGGCAAGGGTTCAACAGTTACTTTTTTAAGGGATATGTTTATTAATAACGGCTATCACGTGGGTACTCTGCAGTCTCCGCACTACCTCAGCCATCTGGACAGAATCAGGCTTGATGGAAATAATATACCAGAGGAAACTTTTGTGCGTCTTCTTAATCAGTATTATGAGCTGTTTGTCAAAGAAGATCTGGGGATGTTTGAGATTGACTATGTAATTGCGGTCATGTTTTTTCTGGAAGAAAAAGTGGATTACGCGCTTATTGAAACCGGTATTGGCGGCCGTCTTGATTCGACCAATGTGGTAAATAAACCGATATTAAGCATTATTACCAACATCGGCTATGACCATCAGGATATGCTTGGTGATACACTGGAAGAAATCTGTCAGGAAAAGTGTGGAATCATCAAAAAGAACAGCAATACCATTGTCGGCTATATTGATGATAACTTAAAGAATATCGTCAGAGAAAGATGTGAGAGTTTAAATAATAAGTATCATGAATGTCAGAATTATACTGTTCTTTCGCCAGGTACTTTTGAATATAACGGTATTCTTTATTCACTTAATTCAAAGGCTCTTTATCAGATACAGAATGCCTCACTGTCTTTAGAAACCTATAGTGTTTTAAGTAATCTGTATGGTGTAAGAAACGATAATGAAGCTTTAAAAAAGGCTTTAAGGTCTTTTAAATGGTCTGGACGTTTTGAAAAGGTTAATGATAAGCCTTTAATTATTCTTGATGGTGCGCACAATGAAAATGGTGTCAGGGCTTTGATGGAGTCTTTTGATCTGATTGAAGGCACAAAGTGCATTGTGTTTTCAGCTTTGAAGCGCAAGAATTATAAAGAAATGTATGATATACTAAAAAAACACTGCGATGAGATTGTACTTACTTCGTTTGATTATCCTGGCGCAATTGATATAAGCGACATAGAAAATGAAAAGTTTTATTCAAATGCTTCAGAAGCGATAGCTTACGCAAAGAATAGTTATGAAGTTGTTCTCATATGCGGTTCGCTTTATTTTATTTCAGATGTAGCAGGTAATAAATTATATGGCTAATGATAAGATTACAATCAGGGGCGCCAGAGTCAATAATCTAAAGAACATTGATATTGACCTGCCCCGCAACAAACTTATAGTGATGACCGGTCTTTCTGGTTCCGGCAAAACCTCTCTGGCTTTTGATACTATCTATGCCGAGGGACAGAGAAGATATGTGGAGTCTCTTTCTTCCTATGCCCGACAGTTTCTGGGTGGAATTGAGAAACCGGATGTCGATATGATTGAGGGCTTATCGCCTTCAATTGCGATTGATCAGAAGACTACTTCCAATAATCCGCGTTCAACTGTCGGTACAATTACTGAAATCTATGATTATTTAAGACTGCTTTATGCAAGATGCGGCATTGCCTACTGTCCTGAGCATAATGTACCGATTGTGCCATCTACCGTAACCAGCATTATCAATAAGCTTTTAAGCTATCCTGAAGGAACCCGTCTGGAAATACTGTCTAATATTGTAGTGGATAAGAAGGGAACCTTTAAGGATCTTTTTGAGCAGTTAAAGAAAGAGGGGTTTTTAAGACTTTATGTTGATGGTGAACTTAAGACCCTGGATGAGGAAATAGTATTAGATAAAAATAAGCGTCATAATATTGATATTGTGATAGACCGAATTATTATCCGTGAAAATATTGAGACCAGACTCACTGATTCAGTTGAGCTGGCTATAAAGAAAAGCGATGGTACGCTGGTGGTTAAAAAGGGTGAGGAAAGAGAGCTTTTCTCTACTCATCAGTCCTGTCCTGTCTGCGGTTTTACCGTGCCAAGACTTGAGCCAAGGCTGTTCTCTTTTAATTCGCCTTTAGGGGCCTGTGATGAGTGTAAGGGTCTGGGTATTACACTGGAGGTTGATCTGGATTATTTAATGCCGGATAAGTCTTTGTCGATTAATGAGGGTGGTATCCGTTATTATAAGAATATTATTAATACCCAGAATATTGAATGGCAGACTTTTGATATTCTTTTGAAGCATTACAAAATAAATAAGGATAAGCCTTTAAATAAGATGACCAGAAGGGAAATGGATATTATTCTCTATGGTTCAGATGAAGAAATAAGCTATAAGATGACTACTTCAAGTGGCAATACATATCATAAGACTCAGTATATTGAGGGTGTTAAGTCACTTATTGAGAGAAGATATGAGGAGACCACTTCAAAGATGTCTAAGGAATGGTATTATTCCTACATGATGGAGTCTGTCTGCCCTAAATGTCATGGTGCCCGTCTGTCTAAAGAGGTTTTATCGGTCAGAGTAGGCGGCAAAAATATCTATGAATTTACGCAGATGTCAATTATTGAAGCCTATGAGTTTATCAATCATCTTGAACTGGATAAGTCCAGACAGGCTATTGCCGAGATGCTTATAAATGAATTAAGCTCAAGGCTGAAGTTCCTGATTGATGTTGGTCTTGATTATCTGACACTGGATCGAACCGCGGGAACTTTATCGGGTGGTGAGGCTCAGCGTATCCGTCTGGCTACCCAGATTGGTTCGACTTTAACCGGCGTGCTCTATGTACTGGATGAGCCTTCAATCGGTCTGCATCAAAGGGATAATGACAAACTTATTGCCACCCTGAAAAAGATGCGTGATCTGGATAATACAGTAATTGTGGTTGAACATGACAGTGATACCATGATGGCTGCCGACTATATTGTCGATGT
>JBJFHC010000176.1:6115-10163 GCA_051893275.1 Erysipelotrichaceae bacterium
CTGGTTAATGAAATACTGTCCAAAGCCGTAATGAAGCATCTGGGCTATGTACGCATCAAGCCAGGCAAGTATTCAAAGATAACAGGTTTAAACAATATTGATAAGATAGTAGTAATTGACCAGGATCCGATTGGCCGTACACCAAGATCAAATCCGGCAACTTATACTGGAGTTTTTGATGATATAAGAGATCTGTTTGCGACCCTGCCGGATGCCAAGGAAAGAGGCTATGACAAGGGCAGGTTCTCTTTCAACAATCCAGGCGGAAGATGTGAGAACTGTTCGGGAGATGGCGTGAAAAAGATATCGATGCTGTTTGTGCCGGATGTCTATGTTGAATGTGAAGAGTGTCATGGAAGAAGATATAACCGTGAAACGCTGGAAGTTAAATATAAGGGCAAAAATATCTATGATATTCTGAAGATGAATGTCAAGGAGGCCCTGGAATTCTTTAATAATCTGCCAAAAATCAAAAATAAGCTGCAGACACTTTATGATGTGGGCCTGGGCTATATTGAACTGGGACAGAGTGCACCAACGCTGTCAGGTGGCGAAGCCCAGCGTGTAAAACTGGCGTCAGAACTGCAGAAAAAGGCAACCGGCAAGACTCTGTTTATCCTGGATGAGCCTTCTACCGGTTTACACAGCGATGATGTAAAGAAACTTATTCATATTATTGACCGCATTGTGGATAATGGTGATACAGTAGTTACTATTGAGCATAATCTCGATATAATAAAGTGTGCAGATTATATCATCGATTTAGGTCCTGAAGGCGGCAATAATGGTGGTACAATTGTGGCATGTGGTACACCGGAAGAGATTGTGAAAGTTGAACAGTCTTATACTGGTTTATATTTGAAGGATATTTTGGAGAATGGGAAATAACGAGCTAAGTAAAAGAGTTTATATCCGGGAGATTAAAGATGTTTTCAATCTTACCCAGGTGACAGGTGATAATGAATCGCTTGACCGCTGGGTTATTGCCCCAGATATCAACCGTCCAGGTCTTGAACTGTCAGGATATAAAAAAGATACAGAATTAAAACGTATTGTCGTAATTGGTGTCAAGGAACAGGAATATATTACAACTCTGGACTATGATACACAGAGAGACCGTTTTGATTTTTTAACCGACTCTTTTACACCCTGCATTATTTATACCGCCAATGCGGAAGTTCCTCAAAGTCTTAAAGATGTAGCTAATTCGAAGAATTTCCCGGTATTTGTCTTCCCGTTCAAGACTTATTCTTTAACTACTCAGCTGACCACTTTCCTGTCGGAAAAGCTGGCTCCGGTTGAACAGGTCCATGGTGTTATGATGAATATCTATGGCATAGGCGTACTGATTATCGGCAAATCTGGAATCGGCAAATCAGAACTGGCTCTGGATTTAATTAAAAGAGGTCATTATCTGGTGGCTGATGATGTGGTGGAATATTCGCGTTTTCATTATGACATTGTCTGCAATGCACCCGACTGTCTCAAGAGAATGCTCGAAATAAGGGGACTGGGAGTAATTGATGTCAATCTGATGTTTGGTGCCCAGTCATATCTGGAAAAATGTGACCTGGATTTTGTGATTAAGCTGGTATCGGCTTCGGAATTTCAGGAGAACAACAACCGTCTTGAACCAGCAGAGAAGAAGATGGCTTTCTTTGATGTGGAAAAGACCATGCTGGAGATACCGGTAACCTATGGCAAAAATATGTCGCCAATTGTGGAAGCTGCGGTATCTAACTATATCCTCAAGAACAATGGTGTGGACACCAATGAGGAATTTAAGCGTAATATCAAGAATATGATTATTAAAAAGATAGGAGAACATAATTAATGAGCTTTTGTCCAGAAAGGACGGTTCTTTTACAGATCGGTCCTTTAACAGTTACCTGGTATGCCTTTTTTATCATTACCGGGGCGCTTTTAGCTTTATATCTTTCAAAGGTTAATTTAAGAAAAGCTAAAAATATTGAAGTAAATGATTTTACTGATGATCTGTTTATTTATCTGATGCTGTTTGGCATACTGGGTGCCAGAATATGGTATGTAATCTTTGATCCAAACTTTGACTATCTGGCTCATCCTGCTCAGATAATCAGAATCTGGGATGGGGGACTGGCTATTCATGGTGGCTTTATTGCCGGCCTTATTACGGTGCTTGTCTACTGTAAGATTAAGAATGTTTCCTTTGCCAAGGTAGGTGACGCCATAGCGCCAACGGTGCTGCTGGCCCAGGCTATTGGGCGCTGGGGCAACTTTGTCAATCAGGAATGTTATGGCAATATAGTTGATGAGTCTTTCTTTGCCGGTCCTTTAGCTTTAATCAAGGATTCGATGTATATCGATGGTGCCTACAGGGAACCAATGTTTCTTTATGAATCTGTTTTATGTATAATCGGTTTTCTTTTAATTAATTATTTATTAAGAAAATATCAGAACAGAAGAGGTGATCTGATTTATGCCTACCTGATGTGGTATGGCCTGATACGCTTCTTTATTGAAGGGCACAGAACCGATTCTCTGATGATAGGTCCGCTCAAGATGGCTCAGGTAACTTCTATTGCCTATCTGCTCATTGGTTTATTAGGCTATCTTGGTCTTTATAATCGTTTCTTTAAAAAGAAGAAACCGACTGTTATATTTGATCTGGATGGTACACTGCAGGATTCAGAGGGCTGTATTATCAAGTCTTTCAAAGATGTCTTTAAAAAATATGGCAAAGAAGAGGATTTTACTCCCGCAAGACAGGTTGAAGTACTGGGACCTACACTTCAGGATTCGATTCAGAAGTATTTCCCAGATCTCAACAGCGATGAACTGGTTAATTATTATCGTTCAAGAATAAATATTTATCTTAAAGAAGAACTTAAGCCGATTGAAAATGCCGAAACTGTACTTAAAACTTTAAAAGAAGAAGGCTATACAGTCGGTATCGTGACAACCAGAAACAGGGAATCAACAACCAGCTGTCTGAATATCATAAATATAAATGATTATATTGATGACTATATCTGTGCCGATGATGGTGTTAAGCCAAAACCAGATCCCGAGCCTTTTTTTAAACTTATTGACAGAAACAGATGGAACAAGGATGATGTGATTGTGGTAGGTGACTCCAGAGAAGATGTATTGGGTGCCACAAACTTTGGTGCCTACTCTATTGCCTATAAGTCTAATGTGAACAAGGTGGAAGGTTTAAAAGAGGCAAATCCTAACAGAATGATTGATAATCTGATTGAAGTTCTGGATATTGTAAAGGAAAATCATTATTTTACCTATAATCTTAAATAGACACGCTGTGTCTATTTTTTAATATTGTCTTTTACATAAGGGGTCTATTAAGTATAATATTATAGGAAAAACGGAGGAAATGATATGGTAACAGTTCTTAACCATCCACTAATTACACATAAACTCGCAATAATGAGAGATGAAAAAACCTGTACAAAGGACTTTTCTCAGCAGCTGGATGAAATCGCTTCTTTAATGGCTTATGAGGTTTCCAGAGACTTGCCGGTAAAAGATGTAGAAGTAAAAACGCCTATGGCCATGTGCAAAACTCAGATGCTGGCCAAGGATGTCATCCTGGTTCCAATTCTGCGTGCCGGCATGGGCATGACTCAGGGCATCAGAAATCTGATTCCAACTGCCAAGGTAGGTTTTATCGGTCTTTACCGTAATGAAGAGACTCTGGAACCGGTAGAATACTTTGCCAAGTTCCCTAAGAATCTTGATGATGCAGTAGTAATGGTACTAGATCCAATGCTGGCAACAGGTGGATCAAGCTCAGCTGCCTTAGATATGATTAAGAAAAGGGGAGCCAAGAATATTAAGCTGGTATGTCTGGTTGGCGCACCAGAGGGTGTTAAATATGTTGAGGAACACCATCCTGATGTCGATATCTATCTGGCAGCCCTTGATGAAAAGCTTAATGAAATCGGCTACATCGTGCCAGGTCTGGGTGATGCGGGCGATAGAATCTTCGGTACTAAATAACTAAATCAAACATTCAGCATATGCTGGATGTTTTTTCTTATAATAGATATAT
>JBJFHC010000176.1:10263-11750 GCA_051893275.1 Erysipelotrichaceae bacterium
TACAGATATCATCCACCCTTTGTGACCAGACAGAGCATTCTTGATGATTTAAAGGCCCTGCCTCCGCATAAAACTTATGAAGACAAGTATTTTATCGTTTTCTTTGAAAACGAAGCTCTGGTGGCAGTTATGGACTTAATTACATCCTATCCTGATTCAGAAACAGCCTTTATCGGTTTCTTTATGATAAAAATAAGCTATCAGCACAAAGGCATAGCATCAAAGATTATCCAGGACACAAAAGATTATCTTAAAACAGAGGATTATAAGAAAATACGTCTGGGTGTAGATAAAGGTAATCCTCAAAGCTTTTCTTTCTGGAAAAAGAATGGTTTTAAGGTAATCAGTGAAAATGAATATATAGTTATGGAACTGATAATCGGCGATGTTTAATTTTGTTTTCAAATAAGGATTTGACATTGTACAACCTTTATCTGCGTCTGTAGAAGTTTCCATTGGCTCTTTCCTATATTCTGGTAATCCTTTGTTGCATGGTGTCGACATAATTTGGATGAGTATATTTAGCACCTCCTGTTTATTATGCGTTTACTACATCTATATGATATCTAAATATTATAAAATAATAATGAATAATATATTAATTCAGGAGGACATATGAGCACTTTTGTTAATCCTAGAAATGATTATTTTTATAGGCTGATCAGGCACGATTACTATGTAGATAAAAGCGAGCTTTTATCATACACAAACAGTCTGATAGATAATGACAGCCAGTTTATTTGTAATAGCCGTCCCAGACGTTTCGGAAAAACAATTACAGCTTTCATGATTTCCGCGTATTATTGTTGTGCTGATGATGGACTGGAATCTCTTTCTAAGCTAAAAATAGCTAAAGATCCTTCATTTGAAAAACATTTGAATAAATATATAGTTGTTCGATATGATATTCAATACTGCATATCTTTAGCTGGCAGTGCTAAAAGATTAATTGAATATTTGAATAAAGAGACTATTAAAGAACTAAGAGAAGTTTATCCTGAAATATTAGATAATTCTATAACAGCGTTGTCTGATGCCTTATCAAGAATTTGTAATAGTACAGGTAAAAGATTTGTTTTTGTGATTGATGAATGGGATGTGCTGTTTAGAGATTATTCAAGTGATATTCTGCTTCAAGAAGATTATCTTGCTTTCTTAAGAAGCATTTTTAAGAGTATTGATTCATATAATTATATAGCTTTAGCTTATCTGACTGGCATTTTACCTATCAAAAAATACAGTACAGAGTCTGCCTTGAATAATTTTAAAGAACTGACAATGGTAAATCCAGGTTCGCTTGCACCATATATTGGTTTTACTGAAGACGAAGTAAAGCTTTTATGCAATGAAAACCGCATTGACTTTGAAGAGGCAAAACGATGGTATGATGGATATGAACTGAAAAATTATCATATTTATAATCCTACAGCTATAGTTAATCTTTTGCAGGAAAGAGAATTTCAAAGTTACTGGTCTAATACTGGAAC
>JBJFHC010000177.1:0-11717 GCA_051893275.1 Erysipelotrichaceae bacterium
TGGGAAAAGATAGCCTTCTAAAGGATGTCTTATATCTTCATTTAAAATATCTTCTGTAAGAAATGGATATTCGCCCATATACATCTTTACATTATCAAGATCATCCCAATAGGCAACAAGCTCATCTTTGGCAATACCTAAAGAACCGGCAACGGTCCTGGCAATATCTTCCAGGAAGGAACCCTCGGTAATTGTTACTGTATCGGTCGGACGATAAAACTTAGAATCATCGCTTAAGGTTGTAATAATCTCATCAAGGCTAAGTCCAGATTCCAGAACATGAGTTCCGGCCTTGAAATTAATCACCGCCGGTGAAAGGAAACGGGCATATAGGTAACAGATTGAACTGTTTCTGATAATGCCGGCATCTTCCAGATCTTCAAAAACCTGCTTACCATAGGCGCCCTTTTCTACTACAAATTCCGTATTGTTTTCATAGCGCTTAGGAGTAATCTGAATCTTCACAAAAAAGATAGAACCTATAATCAATAGAATTATGGTCGCAAATGTAAGTATAACAATTTTAACTGATTTACTCATCGTCTTCTTCTCCATCGAATGCCGCTACCACTTCATCTATCATCGAAAGTTCTTCTTCATCTTCGACAACCTCCAGATTTCCTTCTTCATCATAGCGGAATGGATAAATCTCATCTTCTTTACCGTCAAGATAACAGATAACATAATTTTTATCATCGGCATCAAAAGTAAAGAGAATATTCATCTCCATTGATTTACCATCTTCATCAGTAATAGTAATTTTATTATAGTCTTGCATACTTCCTCCTGTATAAAAAGTAGCCTTTTTGAGGCTACTTAGATTCTAAATAAAATCTTACAAGCTCTTCGATAATCTCATATCTTTCAACCTGCTGTATTTCATTACGTGCATTGTTGTGACTTGAAATATATGCCGGATCATTCGAAATCAAATAACCTGCAATTTGATTAACCGGATTGTAGCCTCTTTCTTCCAGAGATCTGGAAACGGAAGATAAAAGCTGCTTAAGATTCTCCCTTCTGATTTCTTCAGATGTAAACAGCATAGTGCTCGAAAAATTCATTTTATCTGCCATTAGAACTACCTCCTTACCTAATCAATTATAAGCTATTTTGACTGCTTTTTGAAATGATTTTAATTAATTAAGAACAGTTTGCTCAATATGTGACACAATGGCATCAATCTGACCATTATTCACGCCGCCTGCCTGCGCCAGATCTGGCTTGCCGCCACCCTTGCCGTTAGCCATGACTGCACCCTCATTCACCAGCTTTGAAGCGTTAAAGCCGGCATCCAGCGCCTTTTTGCCAACACCGGCTACAAAGGCATATTTATCAGCTGTTTCATTGATGATGTAGACAAGACCGCCATCAAGTTTATTCCTGATCATTGAGGCAAAATCCTTAAGATTATAGTCCAGATTCTTAGCCTTAATAATTACATACTTAAAGCCCTTAACTTCTTTGGCGTTTGCCACATATGAATCAGCATCCAGATTCATAACTCTTTCCTTAAGCTTGTTATTTAAAGACTGCATGGCTGATAGCTCATTCTTTAAACCAACTACCTTATCATATACCTGATCAACATTCTTCAGCTTCAGTTCATTTTTAATGTTATTGAGCTTAGATTCATAGTCCATAGCCTGTTCATAAGCCTTAAGCTTAGTCTTAACTTCGATTCTTCTGATACCAGAACCAACAGATTCCTCAGAAACAATCTTGAATGATCCAAGTCTGCTGGTATTGTCAACATGAGTACCACCACAGAATTCCTTAGAAACATCACCCATCGAAACAACACGGACATAGTCACCATATTTTTCATCAAACAGGGCGATCGCATCAGTCTTCTTGGCATCCTCAACACTTAAAACCTCAGTAACTACCGGAAATTCAGCGCAGATCCATTCATTAACCAGTTCTTCAACCTTATGCAAATCTTCATCAGAAATCTTTTCAAAATGAGAGAAGTCAAAACGGGCATAGTCTTTGCAGACATATGAACCAGCCTGTGCAATATGATTGCCAAGAACTTTCTTAAGGGCAGCCTGCAGCAGGTGCAAAGATGAATGGTTGGCCCTGATCATCAGTCTTTCAGCTTCATTTATTTCCAGTTTAAATACATCACCTTCCCTGATTACACCTTCACTCACTTTAACATGATGCATAAACTCACCATTAGGTGCCTTATTTACATCTGTAACATCAGCTTTGACAGTATCGTTATACATAATACCAGTATCGGCAATCTGGCCACCGCTTGTGGCATAGAAGCAGGAATGTTCCAATACCACATCACCCTCATCAGCGATTTCATTTACTCTTACACCATTCTTGAATAAGGCAACAGTCTTTGATTCATCCTTAGTCTGAGTATAGCCGGTAAATTCAAATGGCGTATTAAGCTCTAACAGGTCGCTTGATTGGGCATGCATGGACTGCTCATCATCTCTGGCATTTCTGGCCATCTGTTTCTGTTTCTCCATGCAGGCATTAAAGCCATCCATATCACATCTAATTCCCCTGTCTTCAGCTGATTCAATGGTCATTTCCTTAGGGAAACCATAGGTATCATAGAGCTTAAAGATTACTTCACCCTTTAAAACACCATCCTTCACATTATCCAGTTCCTGATTCAGAAGCTTTTCGCCATTGGCCAGGGTCTGGATAAATGATTCTTCTTCTCTTTTAATCAGTTTCTTTACGAATTCCTTCTTCTCCATCAAGTATGGGTAGAAATCCTTCATATTCTCACATACCTCATCAACAAGCTCATAAAGGAATGGCTTTTCAATACCGAGAACTCTTGCATAACGCATGGCACGTCTTAATACTCTTCTTAAAACATAGCCTCTTCCTTCATTAGAGAAAGTTGCCCCATCACTTATCGCAAAAGTACAGGTTCTGATATGGTCGGCGATAACTCTGAAAGCCATCTTGTTCTCTTCGTATTTAACCTTAGTATATTTTTCAGTTGCGTGAATATATGGCAAAAACAGGTCGGTATCAAAGTTGGTTTCACCATCCTGAATTAAAGAAACAAGTCTCTCCAGTCCCATACCGGTATCAATATTTTTCTGAGGCAGTTCTTTGAAATCCTTACGGTCCACACCTTCCTTGGCATCATATTGGGAGAAGACATTATTCCAGAGTTCAATATATCTGTCGTTTTCCATTTCTTCAAAGAAAAGTCTTTCGCCCAGACCCTCAGGATCATATTTTTCCCCACGGTCATAATAGATTTCTGAATCAGGTCCACATGGTCCCTCACCAATCTGCCAGAAATTATCATAAGACTTCAGAATATGACTTGGATTTAAACCTATCTTCTTGGTCCAGATATCATAAGATTCAGTATCATCCGGATAAACAGTTACATAGATTCTTTCAGGATCAAAACCAATCCATTCAGGAGATGTCAGAAACTCCCAGGACATCATTAAAGACTCTTCCTTGAAATAGTCACCAATAGACCAGTTACCCAGCATTTCAAAGAAAGTGTGGTGTCTTGAAGTCTTGCCGACATTCTCAATATCGTTGGTACGAATACATTTCTGAGCATTCGCAATACGGTTGCAGGCTGGCTTTTCACGTCCATCCAGATATTTCTTTAAAGCTGCAACACCTGAATTTATCCATAAAAGTGTTGGATCATTGACAGGTACTAAAGATGCACCTGGCTCAATCATATGTCCCTTTGATCTGAAGAAATCAAGGAACATCTGTCTCACTTCATTACCAGTTAGATTTTTCATTTAATATTTCCTCCTTAAAATAAAAAACGTCCTCATCTAAGGACGCTTTAACGTGGTACCACCTTAGTTCATATATCATAAAACATATGCACTTAATATCTTTAACGCAGAAATACGCTTACTGTTAATAAGTCTAACGACTATAGCTTCATCTGTTTAACATTTTGGGCTTTCACCATCCACCCGCTCTCTAAAAACTTTACACAGACTACTTATTAGTCCTAGATAATCTTAACACATTTAAGTTTGAAGTGACAAATATTAATATTCTCTTTTGGGAATAATAATTGCCGCAAACAGATACACAAAGAAACCTCCGCCATATATGAAACAAAGAATCATAAACAGCAGGCGTACGATAGTTGGATCAATATTGAAGTATTCACCTATTCCCGCGCATACACCCATAAACATTCTGTTTTCCTCTGATCTGTATAGTTTTTTATCCATCGCTTTATATCTCCTTTTACAGCTTAATTTTAGGAGATATTTCAATATCAGAATACCTATTGAATTTAAATTATTGTGTCAATATTTTAGCGAGCGTCTTTTCATCAGCCTGATTGGTTTCCACTAATCTACCCTTATAAAACAAGGCAAAATTATTAAAGGGACCAGGCAATTCCTTTGCCTTAGCTGCTGAATCAATTAATACGAATTCACATTCAACATTATTAATAGTGCAGTATTCTTTAAGCTTCTCAATTCTTTTATAGATAAATGGACACTGATAAGAATAATAAATCCTTAAATTTTGCGTATCTATTGATTCATTACGAGCCTTATCACTGAAACAAGGATATGACCCATTAAAACTGAGACATAAAAGCTCATAGCCGCTAAGTGTTTCATCACACTTTACAAAACCATAATGTTTTACAAAGCTCTGATCACTAAGCCAGTTCTTCTGTTTTTTATAGCCCAGCATACAGACTCCATCATAGCCATTTTCCCTGGAATAGTTTATGCATTCATTTATAAGTTCCTTTCCATATCCCTGATGCTTATAAGGATTATCTACCCAGAGACAATGGATATAGATGAAATTACCATTTATTGGAACCAGGGCATATTCTAAAGGAACATATTCGATAAAGGCTCTGCCTTCTACTTCCTCTTTGACAAAGCGATAATATTTAAGTCTTTCTCTGATATATTCCCTTTTCAGTTCAACACCGCTATCCTTAATCTTTTTCCTGATTATGCAGCATAGATGCTCATGATCAATATTGTCTTCACTAATTGTTATCACTTAAAAACTCCTTGCGGTACTGGCTGGGAGAGACACCAACATGCTTCTTAAAAACCTTGGTAAATACCCGATAGTCATTATAGCCAACCGATTCAGATACTTCAACTATCGTCTTGGCTGAACTTAATAAAAGACTTTTAGCCTTCTGCACACGGATAGAAGTCAGATAGGAAAGAAAATTAACCCCTATCTGATTCTTAAAAAGCTGAGAAATATACTGGGCATTTAGCGCAAACTTATCCGAAAGAAGATTAAGTGAAATATCTTCATCCAGATGTTCACGGATATACTGGGCTATCTTATTGATCAGATGATCATCAACATCTTCTTCTATTTTCTTTTCATAAAGCGAGATACGCAGATTATCAATAACCGTACCAAATTCCTCATAATCAACCGGCTTTAATAAATAATCAGCTATCTGCAGCTTTAAAGCCTGTTTACAGTAATTAAAATCATCATAGCCACTGACAATTATAAATGCTGTATTAGGATGCCTTACTTTAGACATCTCAATTACCTTTAAACCATTCATGATCGGAATATTGATATCCATAACCACGATGTTCGGTTTATATTCATCAATCTTTGATAAAGCTTCTAAGCCATCTGAAGCCTCAGCTACTACTTCAAGATCATGACTATCCCAGTCAAACAGTCTTTTGAAACCCTCTCTTATTTTTACTTCATCATCTACCAGAAGTACCTTCAGTTTATTCATCTTCCCTTATAGGCAAAGTAAGTGTTGCCGTTAAACCCCCTTTCTTATTATTAAAGAAACTAAGACCATACTGTCTTCCACAGAGCATCTTCACTCTTTTCTGTACATTCAGTATGCCTATGGATTTATTATTCATATCAAGCTTCTTATATTCACTCAGCATATTTTCAACCCTGCTCATGGTTTTATCATCCATGCCGGTTCCATCATCCTCAATCACAATTCTGAATGTTTTATCATCATTTCTGGTAATTTCCACATTTACAGATCCAGCGTAAGCCTTATTCTTGAGGCCGTACTTAAGCGAATTTTCCAGCAAGGGCTGAATAATAAAATTTGGTACCTTTACTCCTAAAAGCTCAGGATCACAGTCAACAGAGAATTTAAGACTTGGATAGCGGTAACACATCAGATCCATATAATTCTCAATCAGTTCTACTTCATTTTCAACATCAACCATCGAAGAATTCTCTTTAACCGAAAGTCTGAAGAAAGTAACCAGTTTCATCAATAACCTGGCGGTTTTTGGATCATCATTCAGTTCGGCTTCAATTCTTATTGAATCTAAAGTATTGTATAAAAAATGCGGATTAATCTGACTTTTGAGATAAAGCAGTGACATTTTACTCTCAACCAGTTCCGCCTTATAGATATCCGGATTTTCCAGCACCAGATAGAAAGCCAGAATAATCAGGGTCATTCCCATACTGGAAATAAGCCAGGTTGGATTAAAGGCCTGCAGCAGTGAAATAGAAACCTCAATAAATAAAGCCAGAGCTATTGCGAACTTCTTGTTGTTCTGAATTGAACTGTAATGTTTAAACAGATTGTAACAGCAAAGGAACAGATAAACGCCAACACTGATATAACAGACTGAGGCATGAATACCATCACTATAGTTGCCAAGTGGTGTAATAGCGTAGTGTACTGGCAATATCAGAACCGCAATCTCAAAGATAATCAGTGATATTAAAGCCTTATTGCCGGTTTTTATTTTCAGACCGCTGTCTTCTTCGATCAGCTTTTCAATATACTGATAGAAAAGATAGGTCTCCAGTACCATGGTTCCAATAAAAAAACGATGAAAAATATCATTCAGTATAACTGGAACACTTTCAAGATGATTAACGGTATAGATGGTAATCATATCAAAAATCAGGTGTACAAACATCACTGCCAGAATATAGGAAAAAACCTTATGCAGCGGGCTGTTATTTTCACCTGATGAAATATATAGATAGGAAATAAAACAGATTATAATCAGCAAACAGAATTCAAGTCTAAACATTTTGTCCCCTATATAATTATCCTATATCTAAGACTCAATAAATACAGAATAATGTGTCATTTCTTAGACAGTGATTCTTTCTTTCAGATAAGTCTTCCTTTTCCTTGAAGCCTTATGCAGGGCCTGATTAAAGATGAGTTCATCACCTATAATAAACAGTTTTTTCTTCGCTCTTGAACAGGCTGTATAAATAAGTTTTTTATCCAGCATATGAAAATGTTCTTTAGAAACAAAGAGAAATACATAAGGATACTCTGAACCCTGAGCCTTATGAATGGACATGGCATAGGCTAAAGATATGATATTAAGTTCATCATAATTCAGATAGAGATAAATATCACCATATTTAATAAGAAAATTATGTTCAGCTGTATCAATTTCTTCCAGATAGCCGATATCCCCATTATAGACATCATCATCTGGGCGATTCTTCAGCTGCAGAATCTTATCCTTCTCCCTGAAAATGATCTTGCCATACTGTTTCTCTTTTTTGTTTTTTGAAGCCGGATTAAAAGATCTTTGAAGTGTACTGTTTAAATTATCAATTCCATACTGACCTCTATACATTGGGCTTAGTATCTCGATATCTTCTAAAGCTGTACCTTCACGTAACAGATTATCAACCATATTCACAAGCATATCGTGATTAAAATCATTTATATTGATAAATTCCACATCAGAAGTGTAGTTATTAAAATTTACCTGTTCATTATTAATCGCAATCGACAGATCAATAATCTCGTTGCCACTGGACTGACGATGTATGGTTTCCAGTCTGGTCAAAGCAAATTTCTCGGCATGGATCAGATCATAGAGCAGATCTCCCTGTCTGATAGATGGCAACTGATTGTCATCACCGATAAGACAGAGCTTAGAAACGTTCTTAGCCGCTCTTAAAAAACTCGCAAACAGAAAATTATCGACCATTGAGGACTCATCAATAATAACCGCATCATAGGTCAGAAGATTTTCCTCATTAAAGACAAAAGTATTATCTTCCTTGTTCCATCTTAAAAGTGAATGAATAGTCTTGGAATCGACATCGCAGATTTCATTTATTCTCTTGGCAGCTCTGCCGGTAGGTGCAGCTACCATAATCGTATTAAAAGGATATTTAGACCGGTATATCTCCACCAGTGCCTTAATCAGAGTAGTTTTACCAGTTCCCGGTCCTCCGACAATCAGTGAAAATGAATTATTAAAGAAATTATGGATTGCAGCTTTCTGAAAGTCATCATATTCAATAGAAGAAGCACTTGAATTATCCTCAATGAGGGACTCTATTTCTTCTTCAGGCATTATTTCGCATTCCCTTGTTTCACTTAAATAATCCGCAATAAGCTTCTCATCGTAATACTCTGAAGATAGATAGTATCTGTCTTCATCAAGAATAAGATATTTATCATCGAGACATCTTTTTAAGGCCTCTTCAAAGTTAGAATTGTATTTAAGAAAACTGTTCTTAAAATCATCAAGATATAGATAAGTATCACCCAGATTAAAAGAAATATTCTTAAAAATATCAATTAATAAAGCCTCAGCATATTTCTCACTTTTCTGCTCAAACTCCAGATTCTGGGTACAGTCGATGACCTTTTTAAAAGATACACCATAGACATCAAGATAGAATCTTAAAGGATTCTGACTCAGGATATTTAAAGTGTCTTCCTTAAAATGATTGCGTATGAGGAAACTCTCATTATTGCTGAAGCCCAGTGACAGAAGTTCAAACATACCGTTTGAGTCTTCATCCTCCATATTCATAAAGCCATCACGCAGACCTTCTTTTGCCTTTTCGGATATATCAAGTGTCTGTACAACCGATATATCTTTTTTCAGTATTTTAAGGGCGTCATCGCCAAGAATGTTATAAATCTTTTCAGCGGTCTTTTTGCCGATATGGGTAAAAAGCGGTGAAGAAAGAAATTCAACTATGTCATCTCTGGTTGATGGAATCTGCTTCTCGATATTGAGCATCTTATACTGCAGCCCATATTTGGGATGATGAGTATATTCGCCAGAGATTATATATTTACTTTTTTCATCTACATCAAAGGCTGGGCCAGTGACAGTTATAGGACCATCTTCAGTCTTAAAGACAGCTACCATATAGCTGTCTGATTTAAAGATGATGCGGGTAAATGTACCCTTTAAAGTTTCATTTGATTCCATTCAGTACTCTTTCATCCAGATATTTAGAAAGTTCGGTATTCTGATAATAGGTATTTTCAATTATTCCGCCACCCAGCATCTCATCATCAAGATAGAAAACAGCCTGCTGACCAGGTGTTACGGCCTTGATACCCTGAGGATAAGTAAGCAGGGCTTCATCTTTGCCTAAAAGCTTAATATGCACATCCTGATCATTCTGGCGGTAACGGAATTTACATTTAATATCTTTATCATCAATATCCTTATCACTTATCCAGTTGATACCCCTTATTAAGGCTGAATCACTATAGAGATAATGTTCATTTTTGATTGATGTAAGATACAGATAGTTATGTTCAACATTCTTGCCCACACAATAATAGGGACCACGGTTGCCGCCAACGCCAAAGCCTTTTCTCTGGCCTATGGTGTAATAATAGACACCCTGATGTTCGCCGATTACTTCCAGAGTATCAATATCAATAATCTTCCCTGGTTTCATTGGGATATAATTCTGCAGAAATTTACGGAAGTCTCTTTCGCCAATAAAACAGATACCGGTTGAATCCTTTTTCCTGGCGATACTTAAATTAAGTTCCTCAGCTATCTTTCTTACTTCTGTCTTATCAATATCGCCTAAGGGAAACAGGCATTTGTCTAAAGCTTCCCTGGCTACCTGAGCCAGGAAATAAGACTGATCTTTAGAAAGATCGTGAGCTTTATAGTACTTATTGTCTAAAGATTTAAAATAGTGTCCGGTTGCGATTTTATCGTAGCCCTTATTTATCGCATATTTGAGAAAAGAATCAAACTTAATATATTTGTTACAGAGAATATCAGGATTTGGTGTTCTCCCTTTAGAATACTCATCAATGAAATTCTTAAATACATAATCCCAGTATTCCTTAATATAATCAATTCTTTCAAGCTTTAAATCTAAAGCTTCGGCTACACTTCTGGCATCATTGTAGTCAGCTTCCTGGGGGCAGACTTCATCATTCAGAGTATTGTTGCCTAAAACATCATCATTTAAAAAAGAATCCCAGTTACGCATAAAACAGCAGGTCACATCATGTCCCTGCTTCTTTAAAAGATAGGCGGCAACAGCTGAATCTACACCACCTGATAAACCAACCAGTACTTTCATTCTTCCACCCTGCACTTTCCGCAGTATTCAAAATGTGGACAGTCAGCATCACATGTTGCTGACATTTTTCTGAGTTCTGGCGGTATAAAGGTCTCAATTTCCTCAGCATCATAGCCAAACTGCAGAGTCCTGTCATCGATAATAATCGGTCTTTTAAGGACACTGGGGTTTTGAACCACAAATTCATAGAGCTCATCCAGTGTCATTTCGTCGATATTTACTTTATTTTCCTGAATGATTTTAGATCTTTTCGAAATCAGATCATCAGTACCATTTTCCGTGCGTGACAAAAGATACTTAATTTCATCTTTATTAAGCAGCGTAGTAAAAATATTCTTTTCCTTAAACTTCAGGTTATGTTCCTTGAGCCATGATTTAACCTTGCGGCATGAGGAACAGCCTGGACTTGTATAAACGACAATCATCTTTACAATTATACAATATTTGTACTAGAATGTTGTCAGTAGTTGATAGGGTTTCATAGAAAAGAGAGACATAAGAAAGCTGAAATTATGTCATGAATCTGTTAACGAACTGGATATGGTAAAGCGGCCTTAACGCATCAAGAAGTAAATTGGGTGGCACCACGGATTTATTCGTCCCATGGGTCACTTTTTTATTTTTTCAGGAGGATGTTATGAAAAGAATGTTATCGGCTATCAAGCCTACCGGACAGCTCACACTGGGAAACTATATTGGAGCACTTAAAAACTTTGTCAAATATCAGGATGAATATGAAGTAATCTTCTTCATTGCCAATCTGCACTGTATTACGGTCTATCAGGATCCTAAAGAACTCAGAAAAAATCTTAAAGATGCCGTTGCCCTTTATCTGGCCTGTGGACTGGACCCAGAGAAAGCTACAATCTTTCTGCAGACTGATGTCAAGGAACATGCGCAGCTGGGCTATGAACTGGCCTGCTACACTTATCTGGGTGAACTTAACCGTATGACTCAGTTTAAAGATAAGATGGCTCATGGTGAAACCAATCTTTCAGCCGGCATGTATGTCTATCCCTGCCTGATGGCAGCCGATATCCTGCTTTATAACCCAGACTATGTACCGGTTGGTGAAGATCAGAAGCAGCATGTTGAACTTACAAGAGATATCGCCATGCGTTTCAATAATAAATATTCACCAACATTCACCCTGCCTGAACCACTGGTTGCCAAGGTTGGTGCCCGCATAATGTCTTTACAGAATCCTGCAAGAAAAATGTCTAAATCAGAACATGATAATGGCGACAAGGGCTGTATCTATCTGCTGGATGATGTTAATGTAGCCCGCAAAAAGATTATGTCAGCCGTAACTGATTCATTTGGCAAGGTACAGCTTGACAAGACAAATCAGCCAGGTATCTATAATCTGATTGAAATCGCCGCATCACTTTCAGGAAGAA
>JBJFHC010000178.1:0-11700 GCA_051893275.1 Erysipelotrichaceae bacterium
ATATATGGTCTATATTTTGTCTATGATCTGGCAAAGGATGTAAATATCATCTGCTCAGACGATGGAGAAAGCACTCCCGGTTTAATAGTCTATATTCTTTTATGTATTCTGACCTGTGGCATCTATAATATCTATTGGCAATATAAGCTCGCAAATCGCCTTATGAATAATGCATACAGATATAATGTGACCATAACAGAAGGGGGTACGGCAGTACTCCTATGGCAGATACTGGGTTATCTGACCTGTCAGCTGGCCTCATTTTATGCCATTCATATTCTGATCAAGAATACCAATCTGCTGGCAAATGAATACAACACTCAAAAGATTTATTAAAGATTTAACTGTCTTAGTATTACTTATTCTTATAGCTTATCTTCTTGATGCAAGCTGTATTTTTAAGAAAATAACCGGACTGAGCTGCCCGGGCTGCGGGATGACCAGAGCCTGGCTCTCAGTTTTAAAAGGCGATATAGAAATGGCATTCTATTATCATCCTCTATTCTGGATGGTGGCTGTTGTACCTTTTCTTATTCTTTTTAGAAACAGAATAGCTGAGAGGCATTTTAATCTCATATTAATCAGTTTTATAGTGCTGCTTATGCTGTGCTATCTGATCAGGCTGTTTACTGGCAGTGATATTGTATCCTTTAATCCATACGAGTCATTAATAATAAAGGCGTTTCTTAACTGAAACGCCTGATTTTTTAATTATGCTTCTCTTTTCTTCATTGCATCCTTATGGTTAAGGATTACCGGAATAACCAGTGGATTGCGGTTTGATTTCTTGAAAAGGAAAGGTTCAAGAGTATTGCGAATACAGTTTTTCAGATCATTGAAGGTAACCTTAGACTTCATCGCATTCTGCAGGGCATTATATACCAGAGCTTCAGCTTCCTTGGTGATAGTCTGGTTTTCTTTAATATAGATAAAACCTCTTGAGACAATTCCTGGTTTGCAGAGAATCTTGTTGGTTCTGGAATCAATACATACCACTACTGCGACAAGACCATTATCAGCCAGAATCTTTCTATCTTTTAATACTGAGGTAGAAAGACCGGAAATATCGTTTCCATCAACATAGATGGCATCAGTCTGGATACGGATGTTAGATGGATATACTTCTCCCTGATGGAGTACCAGCGCATCACCATTGGCACAGACAAAGATATTTTCCTTAGGCAGACCTACTTCTACTGCCGTAGCCGCATGCAGTTTAAGCATCTTATATTCGCCATGTACAGGCATGAAGTATTTTGGCTTAATGAGCTGCAGCATCAGTTTCTGTTCCTCACATGAAGCGTGACCGGTTGTATGCAAAGACTGGAAAGTCTGATTCTGTATTACTTTGGCACCATTTCTGACCAGCTTATTGACAATGCCGGAAACATTTAAGGCATTGCCAGGAATCGGGTTAGATGAAAGCAGTACTGTATCACCTGGTATGATATGAACAAATTTATGAGTATTGTTCGCAATTCTGGACAGCGCAGCCAGCTGTTCACCCTGAGAACCGGTACAGACAATACACAGCTTATCCGCTTCAGTCTGATTTACCAGATCAGGGGAGATAAAGGTATCTTCTGGTACATCGATTGTCTTCATTCTAAGGCCAATCTCTACAACATTTTCCATTGAACGGCCAAAGACGCAGACCTTTCGGCCACATTCCTTGGCAGCCTTAATAATCTGTGAAAGACGATGAACGTTAGAGGCAAAGGTTGATACTATCAGTCTCTTTGGGGTTTTCTTCATTATTTCCATGATGGAAGAAGCTACCTGTTTCTCACTTATAGAGAAGCCTGGTACTTCTGAATTGGTTGAATCAGACATCAGCAGGGTTACACCAGCCGCACCAATATAGGCCATTTTCTGATAGTCGGCATTTTCGCCAACTGGAGTTAAGTCAAACTTGAAGTCGCCGGTTTCAACAATACGGCCATTTGGGGTATTGATTAATACGCCAAGTGAATCAGGTATTGAGTGAACGGTATTAAAGAAACCAACTCTAAAGTATTTAGAATTGATTGACGAGTTTTCATCGATTTCAATAATCTTGGTATTGGCCAGACGTCTTCTTTCAGAAAGCTTTTTTTCAATTAAGGCTTTCGCAAAACGTGGGGCATATATTTTCTGAACAGGACAGGTCATTAAAAGAAAGGGGATTCCTCCTATATGGTCTTCATGACCATGAGTAATAATCAGTCCTACGATTTTATCTCTGTTTTTTATTAAATGAGTGTAGTCTGGAATAACATATTCTACACCCAGAAGCTCTTCATCAGGGAATTTGATGCCGGCATCAATAATCAGTATTTCATCATCATGTTCGATGCAGTACATATTCTTGCCGACTTCGCCAAGACCGCCAAGGGCATATACTAAAGTGTCGCTTTTGGCATCATAATTGGCACCATTATAAATACGGCTCATTTTTAACCTCCTAATTATATATAGTTCACAATCAATTAGATTATACAATAAAAAATCGTGATTATTCAATCACGATTTCACCTTTTTCTTCTTTGAAGGGGTCCTCTGTATTAATGTGATCATAATAGAGAATTCCCTTAAAATGATCAAGTTCATGCTGGAAGACAATGGCCAGATAATCAGATGCTCTGATTACTATTTCTTTCTTATTAACGGCATCATAGCCTTTAACTTTGATACGTTCATGTCTTTTAACATAGCCTTCGTGCGGTGTTTTTACGCTTAGGCAGCCTTCACCACCCTTAAGATAGGCTGTTTCAACAGAATAAGAAACTATTTTTGGATTAGCCAGAGCATATTCACATTCGAAGTTTCCATCTTCATCCCTGATGGCAATTGCCAGCATTTTCTTATCCACGCCAAGCTGTATGGCGGCCAGTCCAACCGCCGGAGTAAGATCTCTTTCTTTGGCTTTTTCTTCATCGGTTGAGTCTTTTACATATTCCAGCATCGCCAATAGAAGTTCTTCATCTTCTTTGGATAAAGGTATATTTACATCTTTTGATTTTAGCCTGATTCTTGGATCAGTATCGTTAATAATATTTGAGTTATTTATCTGCATGACAATATTATACATATTATTTTCTTTAAATTGATATAATTGAAGCTATGAAAAACAGAAAAAGAAAGGGAATGTTCTCTTATATAGACTATAAACTTTTTATTGCGACTTTCGCTTTAATGATTTTTGGTTCATTAATGATTATCTCAGCCTCCATGGGTGAAACGGATTCTGATATAAACGCAATAGCTTTTTCGGCTCTTAAGCAGGGTATTTTTGTACTGGTTTCTACAGTTGGCTTTTTTATTCTGTGTAAATTTCCTGTTGCCAGACTTAATCAGAAATTAATTAATGGGTTTTATATAGTAATACTGTTTGCGCTTCTTTCAACAAGAATTTTTGGGGCAACTGGTGGTGCCTATGCCTGGATAAAGCTCGGATCATTTGCCTCAATTCAGCCTTCGGAGTTTGCCAAGCTGTTTGCGATTATCTATGGTGCTTCGCTGTTTGCGAAAAATAGAGGAGAGGAACAGAATAAAAGAAATATAAAAAAATATATGATTATGATGTCCGTATATGCTGGGGTGGTGTTGGTATGGCAGAAAGACCTGGGTTCAGCAGTAGTTATTGCGGTAATTTCTTTTATTATAATCATGATACCTGACTATAAGGGTTTCAGAGACTGGTCTTTTCGTCTGATGATAATTATGCTTGCGGCTGTAGCGGGAGTACTGCTGCTGCTTTCACCATGGGGTACAGCATTTTTAAAGAAGTTTGATGATCATTATCAGATTTTGAGATTTTTATCTTCAGCCAATCCTTTTGAATATCAGTATGATGCCGGCTACCACTTGGTCATGTCGCTTATTTCTTTTGCCACAGGGGGACTGTTCGGTCTGGGCTATGGTAAATCTATTCATAAATATATGAACTTTCCAAACCCAACCACTGACTTTATTCTGCCGGTAGTAGTAGAGGAGCTGGGTCTGGTTTTTGGCTTTATCCCGATTGTTGCACTTTATGGTATGCTGCTAATAACATTAATAAACTATACACTTAAATCACATCTTACCAGATCAAGAATTGTATATACCGGCACCTTTACTTATCTGATAGTGCACTTTATACTGAATGTCGGCGGTGTTGCTGGCCTTATTCCTTTAACGGGTGTACCTCTGCTGTTTATTTCTTCAGGCGGTACCTCTCTTTTATCAATCATGTGCTGCCTGGGTCTGGCAGAATCAGAAATTATCGCTACAAGGAGAAATGAGGATGAGAATAATATCCGGCAGATACAAAAGACTTAATCTGGATACACTTGATGGAGATAATACCCGTCCTACCAAGGATATGGTCAGAGAAGCTCTTTTTGATTCTTTATGGGTAAATGAAGATGAATCTTTTCTTGATGCCTTTGCCGGTTCTGGTGCGGTAGGCATAGAAGCTATTTCCCGAGGTCTTGAGGATGTTGTCTTTAATGATTTAAGCAAGGATGCCTGCAGAGTCATTCGTTCAAATCTAAAGAAAATAAAGGCTGATAAAAAGCTTTATAATCTTGACTATATAACTCTATTTAATACTCTAAAAAGAGACTTTGACTATATATTTCTTGATCCTCCATATGCTTTGGATGATTATGATAATATCTTTAATTTAATAGATACCAACAATTTATTGAAACAGAAGGGTATAATTATCTTTGAAGTAAGGAATGATTCAAAAATAAAAGACAGCTATCTTTCATATAAACTGTATAAGGAAAGAAAATACGGCATATCTAAACTCATGTATTATAAAAAGGAAGCATAAAATATGATTAAGGCTATTTATCCCGGATCTTTTGATCCCATTACCGTTGGACATCTGGATATTATTAAAAGGGCCAGTTCTATTTTTGATGAATTATATGTTGCGATAATGGTTAATCCCGAAAAGACATCAACTTTTACTGCCCAGGAGAGAAAAAACTTTATTGAAGAATGCATAAAAGATCTGCCTAATGTAAAAGTGGTGATGGGCCATAAACTGACCGTTGATCTGGCAAAAAACTTAGGATGCAAGGTAATGGTAAGAGGTATCAGAGCGGTAACCGACTATGAAGCTGAACTGGCACTGGCTACCTCCAATATGATACTTAATGAAGAAATCGAAACTTTCTTTCTGGTAGCTAAACCTGAGCTTTCATTTCTTTCATCTTCAGCAGCCAAAACTATTGCGAAATTTGGTGGCGATATAACCGGATTTATTCCCGAAGCTATTGAAAAAGAAATTAAGGAAAAATTATATAAAGAATCCTAAAAAGAAGTTTCCTGATAAAAGGAGACTTTTTTAGTATGACAAATAAAGGATAAACGTATATTAGTTATATAAAAATACGACATCGGTTAGCACTCTATGTAAAAAAGTGCTAAAAATTTGGCACTAAGCTGTTGACACTGCTAATCAATTATTATAGAATTAGCAACGTAGATGAAAGAGTGCTAAGGAGGTTTGAGAGATGCTGACAAGTCGAATGGTTAAAATACTTAAAGCGGTTGTTGATGAATTTGTTGAAACAGCTGAGCCAGTAAGCTCAAAAGCTCTGGTAACTAAGTATCATCTTCCTTATTCAAGTGCGACCATCAGAAATGATATGGCTACACTTGAGAGTATGGGCTATCTGGAACAGCCGCATACTTCTGCAGGACGTATTCCTTCCAACAAGGGATATCAGTTCTATTGTGAACATCTTCTGGAGAAGGATGTTGATGATCAGGTTAAATATGTTATTTCCAACATCTTTAACAATGAGTCAATGAATGTGGAAGATGCCTTAAAGGAATCATGTAAAATGATTTCGGACATGACCAATTTGACAAGCGGAATGCTGGGGCCCGATGCCAGTACACAGACTCTGCAGCACTTAAGTGTATTTCCGCTCGATGAGAAATCGGCTGTCTGTGTCTTTGTGACTAATACCGGTCATACCGAGAATAAGACTTTCCGCTTCAAAGATGAGGTAAGTGCTGATGATATTAAGAAGTGTTCAGATCTGCTGAATGATAGACTAAAGGGTACACCGATTAATGAACTCAAGGATAAGCTTACTTCTATCAAGCCGATTATGGTACAGCAGATTAAAAGGCATGAGATGCTGTTTAATGCCTTCCTTGGAGCTTTCTCCAAGTTTGCGACAGAAACATTATATTCATATGGTACATCCAATATGATGTATCAGCCGGAATTCTCTGATCTTGAAAAGCTGCAGGAACTGGTAAAAGTGTTTGATAATCCAAATCTTATCAAATCACTGGCTGACAAATCCAATGATGGAAGTGACTGTCTGGCGGTTACGCCTGGTGGTACTGAGCTGATGTGGAAAAATGATATGGCGATTATTACATCCGAAGTTAAGATTTCAAAAGATTCAGATGAAAAGGCGCATATCATGGTTGTTGGTCCAAGACGTATGGAATATAACCGTGTTGTTTCCCTGATGGACTTCATTGCGAAGGAGATTGAGGAGATGTGCAAATAGAAAGGAACAAAATGGAAAACAAGAAACAGGAAGAAATTAAGGAAGAAGTAAAAGAAGAAGAAATTCCTCAAGAGGAAACAGATGATGAGGAAGAACTTGTTGAAGATCTGGTAGATGAAAGGGATGAAAAAATAAAGTCTCTGGAAGCACAGGTAGCTGACCTTAAGAACAAGTACGCTATGGCCTATGCCGACAGCGAAAATACCCGCAAGCGTTTAAATGCGGAAGCAGAACAGATTAAAAAGTATCGAATACAGTCGTTTGCCTTAGAGATACTTCCGGTTCTGGATAATCTGGAAAGAGCTCTGGCTCAGGATGAGAATAAACAGGACAATGGTTTCTATACAGGCGTTAAGATGATATATGAACAGCTTTTAAGTGCTTTAGTTAAGGAAGGTGTTACGGAAGTCATCTGTCTTAATGAAAAGTTTGATCCAAACTTCGAACATGCCATTATGGTCGAAAAAAAAGAAGGTGTTGAACCAGGCATCGTCATCGAAGTTCTGCAGAAGGGCTACAAGCTCAAGGATCGTGTATTAAGAGCTGCAATGGTTAAAGTTAGTGAATAAACTTAGGAGGAAAAATTATTATGAGTAAGATTATTGGTATTGATTTAGGTACAACAAATTCATGTGTATCAGTTATGGAAGGTAAGGACGTTAAGGTTATTACCAATCCAGAAGGAAATAGAACTACTCCATCGGTTGTAAGTTTCAAAGATGGTGAAATTATTGTCGGTGATGCTGCAAAAAGACAGGCCGCTACCAACAAGAACACAATCGCTTCTATCAAGCGTAAGATGGGTACTGATGAAAAGGTTGATGTAGACGGCAAGAAATATTCTCCACAGGAGATTTCCGCTATGATCTTGCAGTATATGAAGAAATATGCTGAAGGATACTTAGGCGAGCCAGTTACCAAGGCTGTAATTACTGTACCTGCCTACTTCAATGATGCTCAGCGTCAGGCTACCAAGGATGCCGGTAAGATTGCCGGTCTGGAAGTAGAAAGAATCATCAACGAACCAACTGCTGCTGCCCTGGCTTTCGGTATTGATAAGACTGACAAGGAACAGAAGGTTCTGGTATTCGACTTAGGTGGCGGTACATTCGATGTATCTATCCTTGATCTGGCGGATGGCACATTTGAAGTACTGGCAACTGCTGGTGATAACCATCTTGGTGGTGATGATTTTGATGCAGTGGTTGTAAACTGGATGGTTGAGCAGTTCAAGAATGAACATCATGGCATTGATCTTTCTAAGGACAGAATGTCAATGCAGAGATTAAAGGAAGCCGCTGAAAAGGCTAAGAAAGATCTTTCTTCAATGGTTTCAACTCATATTTCATTACCATTTATTTCAGCCGATGAATCAGGTCCATTACATTTCGATGCTGATTTATCAAGAGCCAATTTCGATAAGATGACAAAGCATCTGGTTGACAGAACTGTAGGTCCTGTAAGACAGGCTTTAAAGGATGCTGATTTAACTCCTGCCGATATTGATCAGGTACTGCTGGTAGGCGGTTCTACAAGAATTCCGGCTGTTCAGGAAGCTGTTAAGGCCGAACTTGGCAAGGAACCTAACAAGTCAGTTAACCCAGATGAAGTAGTATCTATGGGTGCTGCGATCCAGGGTGGTGTTATCTCTGGTGATGTAAAAGATGTATTATTGCTGGATGTTACACCATTATCACTTGGTATTGAAACACTGGGTGGTGTTATGACTGTACTGATTCCAAGAAATACTACAATCCCAACTTCTAAGTCACAGGTATTCTCAACTGCCGCTGATAATCAGCCAGCTGTAGATATTCATGTATTGCAGGGTGAAAGACCTATGGCTGCCGACAACAAGACTTTAGGCAATTTCCAGCTTTCTGGTATTGCCCCAGCAAGACGTGGTGTTCCACAGATTGAAGTTAAGTTTGATATCGATGTTAACGGTATCGTTCATGTATCAGCTACCGATAAGGCTAACGGCAAGTCTCAGGAAATCACAATTTCCGGTAACACTGGACTTTCTGATGAAGAAATCGACAGAATGGTAAGAGAAGCCGAAGAGAATAAGGACGCTGATGACAGACGTAAGGAACAGGCTGAACTTAAGAATAAGGCTGAACAGTTCATCATTCAGATTGATGATACATTAAATACTGAAAATGCCAATGTAACCGAGGAACAGAAGAACCAGGTTAAGGCCTTAAGAGATGAGCTGCAGCACGCTATTGACAACAACGATTATGATACATTAAAGAACAAGCTTGATGAACTGGAGAAAGCAGCCCAGGCTATGGCTCAGGCTATGTATCAGCAGCAGGCACAGCAGGGCAATCCTAACCCAGGAGCTGGCGCAAATCCTGATGATGATGTAGTTGATGCTGATTTCAAAACTAAAGACTAATTAATTATCCTTGGGGGCATACCCCAAGGATTTCAAAGACAGGGGGAACTTTATGGCAGACAAAAGAGATTATTATGAGGTGCTTGGCTTATCCAAAGGTGCCAGTGATGATGAAATTAAGAAAGCTTATCGAAAGCTCGCTAAAAAATATCATCCTGATGTAAATAAGGAACCGGGCGCCGAAGAGAAATTTAAAGAAATAAATGAAGCTTATGAAGTACTCTCAGACCCACAGAAAAGAGCCGGATATGATCAGTTTGGTTTTGCCGGAGCTGATGGTCAGGGATTTGGTGGTTTCTCCAATATGGGTGGCTTCTCTGATCTTAATGATATATTTGATGCCTTTATGGGCGGTTCTGGTTTTGGCGGTTTCTCTGGATTTGGCAGTTCAGGAGGCAGATCCAGAAACAATGGCCCAATAAAGGGTGAAAATCGCTATATGCAGCTTTCTATTGATTTTCTTGAATCCATCAAGGGCGTTAAAAAGACAATTTCGATCAACGTCGACAAGAAATGTAAAAGCTGTAATGGTACAGGTGCCAAATCTCCTTCAGATATTGAAACCTGTCCGACCTGTCATGGCTCAGGAAGAGTTCAGAAAACTGTTCGTACAGCCTTTGGTATGATGTCACAGACCGCTGTATGTCCTGACTGTAATGGCTCTGGCCGTCATATCAAGAAAGTATGTCCAGACTGTGGCGGCAGGGGCTATCACAATGTTAAGGAACAGATAGAAGTATCTATTCCAGCCGGTATTAATTCTGGCCAGCAGGTAAGGGTATCTGGCTATGGCGAAAGAGGAAGCAACGGTGGCGATAATGGTGACCTGTATATCGAAGTTATGGTTAAACCACATCCAAATTTTATAAGACAGGGTAATGATATCCTCATTCAGGTACCAATTTCGGCTATTGACGCAACCCTTGGTACTACTATTGAAGTACCAACCTGCCATGGTGATGTCGAACTTAAGGTCCCAGCTGGTTCCCAGCCTGGTACAAGGCTCAGAATCAAGGGCTATGGTGTTCCATATCTGAATTCAGCCGCCAAGGGTGACCAGTATGTAGAACTTAAGGTTGTCATCCCTACCAAGCTTACTCCGTCAGAGAAAGAGCTCTATGAGAAGCTGGCCGGCAAGAAACATGAGAGTCCTTTTGAAAAATTTAAAAATACTTTTAAGTAGGAGTAATCCTACTTAAAAAAGCTTGTTTATTAGCACTCTCAATTTATAAGTGCTAAAGGAGGTTTTATGGATTTTAATGAAATGAGTGAAAAACTCCAGGAAATACTCTCTAAATCCTTTATGATTGCCACTGACAATCATAATATTGAAATATCTCTGCAGCATGTTCTTAAGGCTTTACTTAATAATGATGACATTGAACATGTATTCAAAAAGCTTAAACAGAACATCAACAAGCTGAGAGATATCTGTAATGAATATATATCAAGGCTTCCTGTAAGTGACTCTAAACAGGAACCTACAGTTAATGCCTATGTCTTTAATGCCTATAATGAAGCTAAACAGAGGTCTAAAGACAGAGGTGATAAATATGTTGGTATCTTTGATATGCTGATATCTGTTATCTATAACGAATCAACATTTGCCAAAGATATACAGAAAAATCTAAGCTGTTCCAGACAGGAAATAATGGAACAGATTCAAAAAGAAAGGGGTAATAGAACTATGAATAATCAGTCTGATGAAAACAATCTTAATCCGCTGGAAAAATACGGACGCAATCTGGTTGAAGATGTTCGAAACGGTAAAGTAGATCCGGTTATTGGCCGAGATGAAGAAATAAGACGTGTAGTTGAAATCTTATCCCGTAAGACCAAGAACAATCCGGTTCTGATTGGCGAACCAGGTGTTGGTAAAACCGCCATCGTTGAAGGCCTGGCCTGGCGTATCTTTAATGGCGATGTGCCTTTGTCTTTAAAGGACAAGGATCTGATTGAACTGGATATGGGTGCTTTAATAGCCGGTGCCAAATACCGTGGTGAATTTGAAGAAAGACTTAAGGCTGTCTTAAAAGAAGTAAAAGACAAAAACGGTCAGATTATCCTGTTTATTGATGAAATACACAATCTGGTCGGAGCTGGTAAAACAGAAGGTGCCATGGATGCCGCTAACCTGTTAAAGCCAATGCTGGCAAGAGGCGAACTGAAATGTATCGGTGCCACTACTTTTGATGAATACCGTCAGTATATTGAAAAAGATGCTGCCCTGGAAAGAAGATTCCAGAAAGTAACGGTTGATGAGCCAAGTGTAGAAGATACTATCTCAATACTAAGAGGTTTAAAAGACCGCTTTGAAGCTCATCATGGAGTAAAGATCAAGGATGAAGCCATAATTGCCGCTGCCACTCTTTCAAACCGCTATATTACAGACCGATTCCTGCCTGATAAGGCCATTGACCTGATTGATGAAGCCTGCGCCATGGTCCGTGTAGAAATGGATTCCATGCCTGCCGAACTTGATGAACTCATCAGAAAAATCAGACAGCTGGAGATTGAACAGGTATCTTTAAAGAAAGAAAAAGATGAAAAAACCAGACAGCGTCTGAATGACTTATCTAAAGAACTGGAAAACCTGAAGAATCAGAAAGATATTCTTTATGAAAAATGGGCTGCCGAAAAGAAAGAACTCGAAGAAGCCAAAGATGCCAAAGAGAAACTGGAAAAAGCCAAGCTGGCTTTCTCTCAGGCTCAGAATGAGGGAAGATATGAAGAAGCAGCCAGACTGCAGTATCAGACTATTCCAGATCTGGAGAAACTGGTATC
>JBJFHC010000179.1:0-11621 GCA_051893275.1 Erysipelotrichaceae bacterium
TCAGATTAACAGTTTTGAATGAAAATGCCAGAAACATTGAATATAATCGCTGTTTCTGACATGTATCTGTGTAGTGTTCTTGGTATTACATTTCGAGTACCAGACAGTTACATTTACCAGTTAAGGCAGTACAGGCATCCATACCAATAATCCTGCCATTGTTGAATATTGAGAAGTTACATTCACTTAAATCTTTGTCGGGGAATTCCTTACCATCACCATTAAGATAATGATGGCCATAGGAAGTATGATAATGACCAAAAACTACTGTTTTATTAACTGGTCTGGCTGATCTGTTCATAATCTGATGCTGAATGAAGCCATTATCCCAGGCGGCTGAATCCCATTCATCCTGGGAAGCCGTTCTGTAATAGTCGATGTAGTTTTCTTCATCATAGGGAAACCAGCCATGGACAAAAAGATAATCATCAGTTTCATAGTAGTTTCTTAATGACTTTAGATAGTTGTATAGTTTTTCATTTCTGCTGAGCTCTCTTATGTTGTCATAGAGATTGTCATGTCCACCCAGATCCATAATGGTTCGGATGGTTCCATTACGGGCATCTATATCATTGGGATATCTTTCAAGATTTCTGATACTTTCCAGTGCTGTATCGTGATTGCCTCTGATTAGTATCTTGTTTGGCAGGGAATCGATAAAGTCCAGAAGTTTAACTGAATCCGGGCCTCTGTCAAAAAGATCGCCCAGGGATATCAGGGTATCGCTACCTTTGTTAAAGTTATAATTGTTAAGAACTTCTATTAAAGGATTATAGAAGCTGTGGACATCTGATACGACAAAGTATTTCATATCTATATTTTACGATGTTAAAATTAAGGTATGAACAAAGCTTTTAAATATTTATATAATTACCCCCAGTTAAGTCTGGGTGTCAGAAAAGGTATGAGTCAGAGTGAAGAATACCGCAATATTGTAAGAAGAGGTATCATGCCTGAAGATTTAAGTTTTCCCTTTGAACTTAGTGGTGAAGAGGATGAATATACATTAAGCACACCTGCTGGTGAAGTTGATGTGCTCTATTTGCCTGATAGAAGTATTTTTGAATACTTTATTAAAGTACTGGCTCACCGTAATGAGCCTGTTGAGCTTCCTGCATCAATGGGTGCCTCTTTAATCTCTGGCATAAACAACTGGCGAAAGATTTATGCCCATAAGGAGGAGTATGAACAAAATGGAAATACTGACTGGGATGAGGAATTCAGCCGTTTCATAAGCGTTAAGGAAAACTACAAGGATACTGTGCTTATTGTCTCTAAGGGCTATTATTCAGCCATTAAACCTGAATGTATAGATATGGACAGTGAAGAATGGATTGATAAGTCAAAGAGTATTAGAATCTATCATGAAATAAGTCATTATATTTCCCGTAAACTGTTCATTGAAAACAAAGAAGCACTGCGTGATGAAATAGTGGCTGATGCCATGGGCTTTATTGCGGCCTTTGGATATTATGATAAAGCCCTTGCAGAGATAGTACTTGGCATAGAAAAAGAAGAACTTAACAGAAATGGACGCCTGGTTAACTATGTAAGTGAAGAAGAACTGAAGAGTTCTATTTTACGTGCGCATAAGATTATTGATGCGCTAGATCAATATATTGAATCTAAGGATTTAAGTAATGTGTTTGATTTATTGCTGGATATTGAAAAAGAAAAGGTGGCCATATGGAAGATAGACTGATACTGGTAGACTACAGGGATAATGTAGTTGGTGAAGGATTTAAGAAAGAAGTTCATGAAAAGGGACTGCTTCATCGTGCTTTTTCGGTATTCATCATCAATGGAAATAAGATGCTCATTCAGAAAAGGGCCAAAGATAAATATCATAGTGCAGGACTCTGGGCCAATACCTGCTGCAGCCATCCAAGGGTTAATGAAGATACCTGTGCTGCAGCTAAAAGAAGGCTTAAGGAAGAGTGTGGCATTGAATGTAAAATAAAGGAAATAGGGTCATTCATCTATCGTTCGGTATATGAAAACGGCATGACAGAATATGAGCTGGATCATGTCTTTATCGGTTTTTATGATGGGGATTATCAGCCTGATTTAAATGAAATAGAAGAACTGAGATATGTTGATATTGACTGTCTTTTAGAAGATATCAAGGATAATCCTGATAAATATACCAGCTGGTTTAAGACAGCCTTATATATGGTAATTAAAGCTCTATGACTTTAGATTTAAGCTCATCGTCCAGTTCTACCAGATTAACGCGGTAGATGGTAATCGGTGAGTCTTTTACAGTTATTAGATATATTTCTTCACCATTGGTTAATTTATTTAAGCCGGCAAAGTGTCTTACATCAAAGAGTTTTCCTTTTATTGACAGAGTACCATTTTCATAGAGATTGAACATGCCTTTATAGATGGCATATTCACCATTATCAATGGCATTTCTGTATTTTGTGAAGTCAATCATTTCTTTCAGACAGAGTAATAATAGAGCTATTCCCAGTACTTTAAGAATAAATTTATCTGAGAAAAAAGACCAGGCACCAAAACAGGCCAGAAGGGTAAGCATGAACATGGATAAAGAGTTGTAGCCTTTTTTATAAAGGTCTTTTCGAGATATTTTCATATTATTATTTTAACACTATACATTGATGATTATCTATGTTATATTATACATAGATAAATGTCTATGTGAGGAGTTATGAACGATACAGAAACAGTTAGTATGCTCAAGGCTTTAGCCGATATAAACAGACTTAGGATTGTAAAGATGCTGAGTAAAGAAGAAGAAATGTGTGGATGTAAAATCCATGAAGCCTTTGGTTTTTCTCAGCCGACACTGTCTCATCACATGAAGGTGCTGTGTGATTGTGGACTTGTGAAAGATATTAAGGATGGTAAGTGGCATCGCTATTCTTTAAACAGAGACAGGATGGAGGAATTGGTTAATGTTCTTCGACTTTATTAACAATCAGCTTTTCAAGATGAAATGGCTTTATGACTTAATTAGCTATATCCTTGGATTAACTGGCTTAGATTTAAATGAAGGCATAGGTTCTATTATTCATTTCTTTATCTATGATACAGTTAAGATTACAATTCTGCTTATAACTTTAATTTTTATTGTTTCCTATATACAGAGCTATTTTCCGCCTGAAAGAAGTAAAAGGATTCTTTCAAAATTTAAAGGCATTACAGCTAATATTGTCTCAGCACTATTAGGTACTGTGACACCTTTCTGTTCCTGCAGTTCTATTCCGCTTTTTATGGGCTTCACCAGTGCTGGGCTGCCGGTGGGTGTAACTTTCTCCTTTCTTATTTCTTCACCGATGGTGGATCTTGGAAGTCTGGTACTGCTTATGAGCATTTTTGGAGTAAAGGTGGCAATAATATATGTGTTTATTGGACTGGTTATTGCGGTTATTGGCGGCTTTATTATTGAAAAACTGCATATGGAAAGATATGTTGAAGACTTTGTGCTGAACGCAAGTATCAGGAAGCGAAAAGAAAATGAACTTACAGTTAAAGACAGAGTGATATTTGCCAGAGACAAAGTGGCTGAAACATTTAAGAAAGTATTTCCTTATATAATAATAGGCGTACTTATCGGCTCACTTATTCATAACATAATACCAGAGGAATTTGTGATTAAAGTACTGGGCGATGATAATCCTTTTGGTGTCATACTTGCCACTGGGGTGGGCATACCGATGTATGGCGATATTTTTGGAACTATACCGGTTGCTGAAGCACTGCTTTTCAAGGGTGCCAGACTTGGTACAGTATTAAGCTTTATGATGGCGGTAACGACATTATCTTTACCATCAATGGTGATGTTAAAGAAGGCCATTAAGCCAAAGCTGTTATTTATGTTTATTGCGATCTGTACTGTGGGTATAATTTTAGTTGGATATATGTTTAATATACTGGAGGTGTTTATAATATGTTAAATGTAAAAATTCTGGGTGGCGGTTGCGCCAAGTGCAATGCATTAGAAAATAACGCGATTGAAGCTTTAAAAGAATTAAACGTCGAATATGAGCTTGAACATGTTAAGGACTACGATCTGATTATGGGCTATGGTGTTATGTCAATGCCGGCTTTAGTAGTAGATGATGAGATAGTAGTTGAAGGCCAGGTTTCAAGCAAGAATGAATTAGTCAAGAAACTGAAAGCCTATGTGTCATAGATTTGAGCTTTATCAGACCCCAAAAGTCATAAAGCTTTTACAGGGAACGGGCTACAGCGACGAAAAACCACGAGTCTTTAATCCCGGGGATATTGCGCCAGTGGTAGCCATGGACAGGAAGCTTAAGCCCCGTATTTTCTTCATGAAATGGGGCTACAGCATCTATGACAAGCTGGTCTATAATTCAAGAAGCGAAGATATAGTGAACAGAAAATCATTCGCAAATGACTATCTGAAGCATCGCTGTGTAATACCGGCAACTTCCTATTATGAATGGGATAAAAAGAAAAGCTGTTACCGTCTTATTCCCAATCATGAACTGATTTATTTTGCGGGTATTTATCGTCTGGAAGAAAATAAAGCGGTATTTTCAATTATTACGCTGGAATCAGCTGATGATCTGAAAATGATTCATGACAGGATGCCAATGGTCATATCTGATAAAGAGGTGACAAAATACATTAATCCGGATACACCATTAAGTCAGCTTCCAAAGTATGACAGCGAGCTGAAGCTTGATATAATACCGGAGGAAGAGAGGTTATTCTAAGTGGAGAAAATAGAAAGTTTTAAGGTAAATCATTTAAATCTGTATCCAGGCATTTATGTATCACGGAAAGACTATCATGATAATGTCTGTGTTACTACTTTTGACTTAAGATTCACCAGTCCCAACACAGAGCCGGTCATGGATACCCCAGCCATTCATACTATTGAGCATCTTGGTGCTACTTATTTAAGAAACTGTAAATATAAGAGTGATGTAGTTTATTTTGGTCCAATGGGCTGCCGTACCGGTTTTTATCTTCTGATGTTTAATGAGCTTAAGTCTGAGGATATTTATGAACTTATAAAGGATATGTGTTCATTTATATTAGACTTTTCAGGTGAAATACCGGGAGCCAGAAAAGAAGAGTGTGGCAATTATTCTGAACAGAATCTGGATATGGCCAAATATTATGTAAAGAAATATCTTGATGAGTTAAATGAATATAAAAGGTTTGTATATCCTGAGTAAAACTGTTTTGCGCAAACAGTTTTTTCTTCACATAATTTGCCATAAATAATAAAATGATGGGGATGATTAAGTTAATTGCGACAGATATGGATGGCACACTTTTAAATCTGTTTCACACAACAGATCTATATGTGCTGGAGACCATCAACAAGATAAATGAATCAGATATAACTTTATGTCTGGCAACCGCCAGACATATGCATAAACATATGCTGAAAAGACTTGGACTTATGTCGAAGCATTTCTTTACTATTGGCATGAATGGGGCCATTATCAAGGATGACAGAGGCAATATTCTAAGAATGAGTCCAATTGATAAGGATACTTTATCGGCTATTATTGATAATCTTCCAGTCAGAGATTTCATGTTCTTTGATGAAAATAATTCCTATACTACTTTAAGCCGAAATGAATTCAGGGCAGCGATGTTTAAATCAGTCAAAAGACTGGTTAATACTTTTTCAGACTACGGTCTCAATCTCGATAATATTGTTTTTTCAGTTACCAAGCAGGAGCTGATGGAAAAGAATATTCTGGATCTTACTTCTTTCTGTTTAAGTAAAGGAAAGGTCAGAAAGATTAAACAGTTCTTAAAGGGCAAGAAGGTAACTGAGACATCCAGCGGTTTTATCGGCATCGATATTATTGATAAGAATGTAAATAAGGGTGAGGCAGTGAAGTGGCTGATGGACTATCTTCATCTGGGTGATGAAGAGGTGGCAGTCTTTGGCGACAGTACAAATGATGTAGAAATGATCGAGAGATTTTATTATTCCTATGCCCCAAACAATGCCGACAAGGTTATTAAGCATCTGGCTAACTTTAACTGTGATTCTAATTTTAACTATGGGCCATGTATGGTAATGAGGGAAATAGTAGAAAATAAGGGAGAAATAATCAATGATTAAGGCAATAATATTTGATCTGGATGGAACAGTACTTGATACCTTGCTGGATCTAAAGACGGCGGTAAACAGAGTAATGAATAAACTGGGCTATAGGGAACAGTCCTACGAAGAAGTCAGGAACAAGGTTGGTTCAGGTTTCAGAAATCTGATGTTTCGCTGTATTGGTAAAGAAGATGTTTCTGAAGAGGAACTGGATAAAGCGGAAAACCAGATGGTTATCGAATATAAGGACTGTTACCACGATAACACAAAGCCATATGAGGGGATTAATGAGCTGTTAACTTATCTTAAGGGTAAGGATATTAAAATAGCTATTAACTCCAACAAGAAAGATGACTATACAAAGAAACTGATAGAACTGAATTTTCCTTTCATTGATCCAGATTTGGTACTGGGCAAAAGAGAGGGCTATAAGGTTAAGCCCGATCCTGCCAACAACAGTGAGCTGATGGAAAAAATGAAGGTAAATACTGATGAAGTATTATATGTGGGTGATTCTCTGGTAGATATTAAAACTGCCAGAAACAGTAATCTTAAGGCAATCAGCGTAAGCTGGGGATTTGTGGATAAAGAAAAACTTATTGAAGCTAAACCGGATTACATTATCGATAAGCCGTATGAATTAATTGATATAATAGAGACATTAAATAAGGAGTAATTAGTATGTTAGAATTCAGATATGATACACAGCTTCTGATTGAAGGCGAAGGCCTTGATGAAGACGCAATCAATGATTATTTTGTCGAAAACTTCCAGGGTGACTGTCTGCTGGCTGTAGGTGATGATGAGCTGATTAAGATTCACTATCATACAAATGAGCCATGGAAGGTTCTGGAGTACTGTTCAACACTGGGTGAAATCTATGACATTGTCGTAGAAGATATGGACAGACAGTCAAGAGGTTTAAAGGGCTAGTTTGAAGTATATCGGACTGGATCTGGGTTCAGTTACCTGCGGTATATCTAAAAGTGATACCGGCCGTTTTGCGATGGCAGTTAAAACTTTAAGGTTTAAGCCTGATGACTATAATGCAGCTTTTGATATGCTTCTGGACTATTTCGAAGAAGAAAAACCAGATGTCATCGTTTTAGGTTATCCTCTTTTAGAAAATGGTGATGAAGGACCAAGAGCCTGCTTATCGCGGGAGTTTGGTGAACAGTTGGAAATAGAGTCAGGCATCAAAGTAATCATGCAGGATGAAAGATGTACAACCAGAGATTCTGAGGAGTTTCTGATTTCAGCCGGTGTTTCCCGCAAGAAACGTAAGAAGGTCATTGACCAGCAGGCAGCAGTGAGAATTCTTCAGTATTATCTTGATTCAATAAACAGGGACGCTTAAGCAGCGTCCTTTAGTAATTCTGAGTATATTTCTCGGTCATCATCATTAAAGACATTGAAGATGACTGTGTCTATTGAACTGTTATGTTCAAGAAACTGTTTAACTGTATTTACCGCAATTTTGGCGGCAATTCTTTTTGGAAAGCCAAAGACACCGGTCGAGATGCAGCAGAAAGCTATGGTTTTAATATTATACTGTTCACATAACTTTAGGCATTCGGCATAACAGGAACTTAGTGTTATTTCGTCTTCTTTTTTAAGATAGCCACAGTATACCGGTCCAACAGTATGCAGAATATATTTAGACGGAAGGTTATAGGCTGAAGTAATCTTGGCCTGACCAGATGGTTCATCATGTCCCTGAGCATCCATGATTTCCTTCATCTTGAGTCTTAACTGTATACCGGCATAGGTGTGAATACAGTTATCAATACAGCTATGAAGAGGCTGGGAACAGCCCAGCATTTTACTGTTACAGGCATTGACAATGGCATCACACTTCAGTGTAGCAATATCGCCCTGCCATAAAATAATTCGCTTATCTGATTTTATTTCAGTTATTCCTCTTTCATTATTTCTTTCTTTAAGATACTCATCCTGTACTTTAAGAAAAACATCATTTATGGGTTCAGGCATTCGGATATTCATTAAAGATCTCAACAAGAGTTCCTGATTATATTTGTCTTCTGGTATCTTTATGTCTTTTAAATCCCTGTTTTCATTTAGAAGATAGTTTATGAGATAAAGTCTTCTTTCTGACTGATTCATAAAAGCTCCATTATTTTGTTTATAGCCTGATTAATATCCATCTGTATACCAATAGAATTAATATCTTTTACACTGGCATCATCCATATTTATACGGATAAGAGAGAAATTATCATAGGTTTCACTCAGATAGTCAAAAGGGAAGCGGATAATACCGGGCGTATTATAGCCAACACCAAGTTCCAGAAGCAGTATTCTAGATTTATGGTGTTTATTCAGGAAGTTTTTATATTCTTGAGCTGCTCGGTGCCACTTTTGGTCCTCAACAAAATAATCATCACATCTAAGATGCATAGCCATGTTCCCATGGCATACAGGACATTTAGGTACCAGATATGAGGGGGTGAGGCAGTCTTTTCTTTCTGAATCCATTTCATAGAACAGCTTTTCAGCATCATAGACTTTATCGTGGCAGCCTGTTTCACACTGTATTTCACCATAGTCGCCCTGAGTGGCAAAGATTCTGTTTTCTTCAAAGCCAGCTTTAAAAAACTGATGGTCAACATTGGTGGTTATGACAAAATAGTCTTTGTCTTTAACCAGATCGAACAGGTCTTTATAAAGCTTCAAAGCTTCAGGATAGAAGCGGTTCATCAGGGCATGCTTAGACCAGTAGCCCCATTTGGCTTCCTGAGTTTTAAAGGGATAGAAACCGGCACTGTACATATCGGGCATGTTTTCTTTGCCATATTTTTCGATGAATTCTTTAAAGTTATTATTAAATCTATCACCACTGTATGTTAAACCGGCAGCCGCTGAGAGCCCGGCACCGGCACCAATAAGTATACAGTCAGAGTTTTTAATCATCTGTGCAGCTTCTTTAAACATAGTCAACCTCTTTTTATAATGGCCTGTTTAGGGCAAGAATTAAAACATCTTCCACAGTTAAGGCATCTGTTCTGGATTATTCTGACTGGTATAGAACTTATGTCAATACATTTCTGGGGACAGAAAGAGTAACAGATTTTACAGCCAATGCAGCTATCCGTGACATAGTATCCTGATTCATTCATTTGTATATCACCAACTGTAAAGTGTTCTTTAATGATATGGGAAGGATTAGATATATCAAAATATTCACCCTGAGCTTCATAAAGACAGAAAACGTTAAGAATATCCCTGGCATTATCGGGATAAATGTCTTTCATATATTCATTCTTATCAAAGATAAGATCAAGATATTTATGTTCAGCATTCTTTATTTTTCCTGAAAGAGAAACAGCTCTCTTGTCCCTGGTTCCAGAGATAGCGATATATTTCTGTGCCATCAGCTGAGTGTAAAGATCTTTACCCTGAGCAGTCAGGAAATAGATGCCCTCCTCATCATAGTGCATCATATCAATGATGCGGCTTACTGGATGATTATCTTCATCCAGTGTAGCCAGGGATACAGAGTGAATATCTTCCACCAGCAGTTTCAGATATTTAAGCTTAGAATTCATATGGTGGATTGCCTGAGAAATCACAGATTACACCATGCGGATTTTCCAGATAGAATACCTCAAAAATTGGATTATCGGCACTCTGGTATTGTGACTTTACAATTGGGTTGTTCATGCAGGCTTCCTTAACAGCCTTGTTGTCTTCAAATTCAGCCTTGCCTGAAAGTCTGATCCATTCATAGCTTGGTGAAGAAACAGATACCTGAACATATGGGTTGTTCATCAGTTCTTTATATACTTCCTTGGTACTGTTGGTACAGAGCCACAGCTTGCCCTCGGCTTCAAAACAGAACATGAAGGGACGGCACTTGGCCTTGCCATCAAGGGAAACAGTAGCCATATACTGTACGGGATTGGATTTTAGAAATTCTACTACTTTATTCATATTTACCTCCTAGATGTAACTGTAGTGATTACATCGACAGGTATATTCTATGATGTTATTGATGTAATGTCAATGGTTACATTAAAAAACTTCATCACTGAAGTTTCATAAGTTTATTTATATCTTCTTTTACATCAGCCAGAGTAATAGACTGTAGCTCTTTTTCCATAGCCAGCTGAACTTTGTTTAATTTATCATCTAATACATTATGAATATTCTTTCCGACAGGGCAATCCAGATTGGGGTTTTCATGAAAATGAAACAGCTCCTCATCAGGATTGCATTCTACAGCCTTATAGATGTCTAAGAAGGTGATATCCTTTAAGTCCTTTTTAATGATGACACCACCGGTACCTCTTTGAACATCGATCAGGCCATAAGACTTGAGCTGCTGCAGAAGCTTGCGGATGATTACAGGATTGGTACCGATGCTTTCGGCCATGAAGTCACTGGTAACCTTGCGGTTTTTGAATGTATCGATACAGGCAAACATATGGATTGCCATAGTGAAGCGGCTTGATATCTGCATATAATACCTCCATTTTCAGATAGAATAACACAGTATTAATGTAATTTCAATGGTTACACCAGAGTCTTAAGATACTTAAGGGCATGATAAATAGTATTGTGCTTAGAATCTGGCAATACCTTAACACATATCTCTTTTACTTCATCAATCGCATTGTCAGGACACAGGGCAATGTCAGCCATCTTTAACATATTAAGGTCATTTTCAAAGTCACCAATGCATACTACTGTTCTATTATTCAGTTTCCTGTATTCTATAGCTTTCTTTATTCCCAGGCCTTTATCGGCATCGGTATTATACATTTCATAATACATCTTCGAACTTCTTGAGCCAGTAATACTGTTCATGAAATTTAGTGATTTTAGTTCTTCGATTGCCTTATTTATTTCTTCCTCTGGGGCAATAATCGAAGCCTTAAGAACATCAGTATTCATATATTCTTCATAGCTGATCAGTTTTCTTCTGAAATCCAGTATCTTGTCATCTCTTTCGTCATTCATTAATACCTTAGTTGTTTCTTTTCCTAAAGCTGTCAGCATCAGTGTTTTTCTTTCTTTTACATAATCAAAAAGATTCTGTTTAAAATTTCTGTTTAATAATGATTTAAAAATAATAGTTCCATCATTATCACTGATAACTGTTCCATTGGCTTCAACATAGGGCATATTAATAAGAGGAAAGATTTCATCAATTGATCTTCTGGTGCGCCCAGAGGCAACACCAAACATACCGCCATTTTCAATGAATTCTCTGATGGCCTTTTTATTGAGATAAGACAGAGATTTATAACTGTGGATGGCAGTGCCATCAACATCAGTGTAGATAATATATTTAGAGTAGTCCATGAACTGATTATATCTTCAAAAGGAATAGAAAACATTTCAGAAAGTGATTAATTACTGTTAAAGTTTTGAGATTTACTGTTGAAGTTTTAACTGTTACTGTTAAAACTTGGAAAATACAGTTAAAAGTTATTAATTTGGTGTTAAAACTACAACATTTACTGTTAAAACTTTAATTATTGGTGTTAAAGTTTTAACAGTTACTTAAGAAATTGATAATATCTTAAATA